>CAZYJF010000008.1:0-15316 GCA_964647715.1 uncultured Sulfurospirillum sp.
ATAAACATAGCATACAAAGCAAATGAGTCAATCTTGATCTATCTAGGGGGTCGAATCATGCTAAACAACTACAACAATGTCATCCCTTATCTATTTAACAGATATACTCAAGAAAAGTTCAATGATAGATATGGATATGTAAACTTAGGTTTTGTCTATAATTTTAGTGTTGACTCATTAAGAAATCAAAACTTTTTATATCTACAATAAATTCAATTTGATGAGTTAAAATAGTAACTCATCATCCATCTCATCAACATTATCTTTTTCATTACTTGGAGGGTTTGAAATATCAGTAAAATACTCTTTTTTACCCTTTGTTAATTCAACCTCTCTAACCCCATCAGGTATATCAAACTCCCTTTTAGTCTCAGGATGAATAGCCAAATACCCTTTAAAGAACTCAGAAAATGCAGGACCTGATGCCTTTCCACCAGTCTCTTTATACATCGGTTTATTGCTATCTCTTCCAAACCAAGTAATAAGAGTAATTTGCGGAGAATATCCACAAAACCATGCATCTTTATACTCATTTGTCGTTCCAGTCTTTCCAGCCACTTCAATACCCTCAACCTTAGCTCTTCTTCCTGTACCTCTTTTTATCACATCTTCTAAAATCGTTGTCATCAAAAATGCCTGTTCAGGCTTTGTTACATTGTGCTCTTTTACACCAAACTCTCTTACACCACCATCAATAGATACCACCTTCTTAACAAGTCTTGGCTCCACCCTTTTACCATAATTTGAAAAGATAGTATAATAGCCAGCAAATTTCAAAGGAGAGATAGTAAAAGTACCAAGAGAGATAGAGAGATCTTTTGGTAGATTTTCAAATCCCATCTTAGTTATCTCATCATGAATAAAATCAAGCCCAAGTTCATTGACTAGATTTATAGTAGCCAAATTTCTTGAGTGAACTAAAGCCTCTCTTAAAGTGATCAAGCCCTTAAAATTTTTCTCATAATTGCTTGGTCTCCACTCTTTATCTTCATCTTTATCCTTGTAACTAAAACTCCTTGATATATCAGTTAGTTTACTTTGAGTTGAGTATCCAGCATTTAAAGCACTTAGATATATAAATGGTTTGAAACTAGATCCAGGTTGTCTTCTACCCTGCACCGCTCGGTTAAATTGACTCTTTTCATAATCAATCCCACCAACCATCGCCAAAACATCTCCACTGCTACTATCAAGTGCCACCATAGCACCCTCTAAATCACTATAATCAAGACTCTCCCCACTCTTTTGTTCATACTCCTCTTTTCTTTTCATGATCTTCTCATATGCACTCTTTAGAGATTTTTGAGCCAACTCTTGAGTCTCTAGATCGATAGAAGTATATATAGAGTATCCACCGTTTTTTAAATCACTATACTGATCTTTTAACTCCCTTATCACCTCATTTGCGATATGTGGGGCTCTATTTTGTTTTAGTGTTGAGTTATAAACTTTTGGTTTTAGAGCTTGATACTTCTGTGACTCCTCTTTTGATATCCAGCCAAGTATATACATCCTTCTTAAAACCGTATTTGCTCTTGAGAGAGAGTTTTCATAATGTCTCGTAGGATCATAAGCACTAGGTCTTTGAGGAATTCCAGCAAGTATGGCTATCTCTTTGAGATTTAACTCATCCAAACTTTTATGAAAGTATCCATAAGAGGCAGTTTTTACACCATAGTAGTTATGCCCATAAAAAACCTCATTTAAATATCTCTCCATGATCTGCTCTTTACTTAAAACTCTTTCAACCTTCATAGCAAGAAGTGCTTCGTTGATCTTTCTTTTGAGTCTCTTCTCTGAACTTAAAAGTGTCAATTTGACAAGCTGTTGAGTAAGTGTACTAGCACCCTCTTTTAACTTCATATGACGAATATCTTTTATCAGTGCTCTTAAAATCGCCTCTACATTGACCCCATTATGTTCAAAAAATGTAGTATCTTCTATCGCTACTACAGCTTCTACCAACCTTGAAGGTATTTCATCAAATTTTGCATACTCTCGATTAGTCGATCCAAAGATATTTGATATAAGTTCGCCATTCCTGTCATAGATCTTAGTTGTTAGTTCAGGATTGTAGTGTATCAATTTATTTGCATCTAACTTTAAATCCTTAGAGATATAGATATATCCACCAATCAATGCAATAGCCAATAATAAAAATAGCCCTAGTAAGATCTTAATAAATAATTTCACTCTCTCTTTCCTCTCAAACTAAAATTTGACTCAATCAAACTCTTTGTATATTCATCTTTTGGATCTGCTAAAATTCTTTCTACCTTACCTTCCTCAACCACTTTTCCATCCTTTAGTACCACCATATCCTCACACAGCTTTTGACTCAAAGCGATATCATGAGTCACAAAGAGTATCTTAAATCCAAGCTCCTTTTTAAGCCTTGCAATAAGCAAGATTATCATATCTCTAGTTCTACTATCAAGTGCAGTCGTAGGCTCATCCAAAAGTAGTAGCTTTGGTTTTAGTGCTATCACAAAGGCTATCACCACCCTTTGAAGTTGCCCACCACTTAGCTCGCTTGGATACCTATACAAAAAACTCTCATCCAATTCTACCATTTTAAAATACTCTTTTGCTTCATCTTTACTAATAAAAAACTGATGATAAATCTTCGTCAAAGGGGAAAGTGCAGTAAAAGGATTTTGAACCACCATCGCTACAGTTTTAGCTCTTTGAAGTTTAAACGGAGCCTCAAGATCCATCTCACACTTCAAATTACTAGGCAACATCCCAAGCAGTGCCTTTAGAGTGAGAGATTTCCCGCTACCACTCTGCCCCACAAGTGCCAAAGAGTCCTCAAACTCAAATCCAAGATCAACCAAAACCTTCTCTTTGGTATAAATCTTTAGTTTATTTATCTTTATACTCATCGACAACCTCTTTTATTCTAAAAAGTGCTTCTTCTAAAACTTCCTCTTCATTTATCCTTAAAATCACCCTCAAAATTGCACTCTTAACCGTTGGTGTTCTAATGGCACCTACCAATATCCCCTCATCCAAAAGTCTATTCTTTATCTGCAAAACTTTTTTATTATCTGCTATATCGATTGTAAGGATGGTCGATTCAAGAGATTTCTTAAAGACTCTGTTTGCAAGCCGTAAAACCCTCTCTCTTTTTTTTCTAAACTCTTCTATTTTGGCTTCAAGCTTTAAAAACCCTTCATATGCCAAAGCGGTATCAAAAACAGATGGTGCAGTAGCATAGATGATAGCCTTTGCCCTGTTTTGCAAAAAATCTACGATCTCTTTATTTGCCAAGATATAAGCTCCATAACTCCCATATGCTTTTCCCAAAGTTCCCATCTTAATATGATTATCTTTTATCTTGATCTTGTAATGATCATAAACACCTAGAAAATTCTCTCCCAAGACTCCACCACTATGAGCCTCATCGACGATCAATTGTGCATTGAACTCATCTGCTACATCAAAGATCTTTTCATTTAGCAGATCACCATCCATCGAATAGACCCCCTCAACCGCTACAATCGCCCTCTTATATCTGCTATTTTTTAAGATCATCTCAAGATGAGAAGGATCATTATGAGAGAAAAACTCGACTTTAGCTTTTGGAAGTTTTGAAGAGAGGATACCAGAAGCGTGGTACTTCTCATCCAAAACAAGCAAATCACCTCCTCTTGGAAGTGCTTCAAGTAGTGAGAGATTTGCCAAAAAACCACTACCAACTACAATACCTCTCTCAAAACCATTTCTTTGGCACAAATACTCTTCAAACTCTTTGTGAATTTGATGGTATCCATTAATGAGTTGTGATGCTTTTGGAGCATGATATCTGTATTTTAAAACTCTACTACAAGCTCTTTGAAACAGCTCCTTATCCTCTGAAAACCCAAGATAATCATTTGAAGCAAGATCGAGTAAACTTTCATCATAGACTACCCTATCTCTAAAAATGGAAGCCTTTTTGATAGTCCTTAACTCATCACTATACATTCATCCATCCAAAAAGGGAAGAAGTTTCTCTACACAAAGCCCCATAGCGGTACTCTCATATCCCATAACACTCTTAATATAGCTCTTGCAAAAGCCCTCTACCATACAAGCTCCAGCTTTTCCTCTCCACTCATCTGAGTCAAGATAGAGTTCAAGATCCTCTTCATCAAATTTATCAAATTGATACTTTGTCTGTGAAAGATCAATCATCTCTAAATTATCTTTTTTATAGATCATACAAGTAATTATTGAGAGAGTATTTCCACTTTGAAGCTCTAAAATCCTTCTTGCATCATCTTTATCTTTTGCTTTCCTGATGATCTTGCCTCCCACATCAAGCACCGTATCGGCGACCAATATAGGAAGATCATCTCTTTTTACACTTTTAAATTTCCCCATCGTCGCTTGATAGACAAAGCTTTTTGCAGAGTCCAAGATGATTGAATCCTCATCAAAATTGACCCCTTCTTGAACAAACTCAACTCCAGCTTTCTCTAAGATCATAGCTCTTGTCTTTGAGTTTGAAGCAAGTAAGATCATCAACTCCTCTCCAAAATCAAGCCAAAATATATAGCAAAAAGTCCCAAAAAGATTGAGATAGCAAAGAGATAGTGGGCAATAAGGCGGATATTATCATATGCTAGTTCTGGCTCATCACCAAGACACTTCTTTTTAGTATCTGATATTTTGTAATATCCAAAAATAGCAATCATAAACATCAATGCCCAAATCGCCTCCTTAGCCCCTACAATCGCCACAAGAGTAGGATCCATCTCTTCATAATGTTTGCCATACTCCATCACTACTCCACTAAGTGCTTGAAGCACCATAGCAGGAATTAAAATGTTATAAAATCTTTTTAATACTCTAAAAGATGTTCTAATCATCTGCTTTTGATTTGGGATCTGCTTTAGTGATGGATAGACACTAAAGACAAACATCACCATTCCACCTATCCACAGCACACTTGAAAGCAGATGTATTGGCACGATAAAAGCAGCAAAATTTTCATAAAGATACTCAAACACTATGATAAAGCCTCTTTGGCAAACTCCATTGCTACCTTTTTAGCCTCTTCTATCTTGCTTAGATCTTTACCACCAGCTTGTGCGAAATCATCTCTTCCGCCTCCTCCACCACCAACAATAGGAGCTACTTTTTTGATCCACTCTCCGGCTTTAATACCAGCACCCTTAACTCCAGCAGCGATTAAAACCTTATCCCCTTTTGGCTGGAGAAGAAGAAGAGCTACTTTTTCTTTTTGGTTTTTTACCTCATCGATGATAGACTTGATATCACCATTTTCTACGATCTCAACACTCACTTCAACACCACCTAGATTTTCAAATCCAAGCTCTTTTTTACTGCTTGATTGAAGCGAAGCAATCTCTTTTTTTAACTCTTTAATCTCACTCTTTATTCTTTTTACTCCAAGCAGAGCATCTTGATTTTTCACCTCATTTGCCACTTCAAGGTATCTACTTCTATAATCCTTTGCATACTCTAGTGCCGATTGTGAGCAGACAGCCTCTATCCTTCTCACTCCTGCACTCACCCCACTCTCTTTGGTGATAAAGAAGAGTCCTATTTGCGAACTGTTTTGCACATGTGTTCCACCACAAAACTCTACACTCTCTCCAATCTTTACTACCCTAACTTCATCTCCATATTTCTCCCCAAACAAAGCCACAGCACCACTCTTTTTCGCCTCTTCAATCGGTAAAACCTTAGTATCTGCTGAGATTGAAGAGAGGATCATCTCATTGACCATATCTTCAACTCTTTTTATCTCTTCTAAACTCAAAGCCTTTGGATGCGAAAAGTCAAATCTAAGTCTTTTATCATCATTTAAACTTCCAGCTTGAGATATGTGATCTCCTAAAACTTCTCTTAATGCATAGTGCAAGAGATGAGTAGCTGAATGGTGTCTTGCTATCTCTCTTCTTTTATGAGAAACTTTGGCTTTTACACTCTCTCCTACCCTAAGATCATCCAAAAGCTCAATTTTTGAGAGGTTTAAATCAAAAAACTTCTTAGTATCAAGCACTTTGGCTTTACCCTCTAAGTCTCCCTCATCTCCAACTTGACCACCACTCTCGGCATAAAAAGGTGTCTCATCCAAAAAGACCCAACCAGTATCTCCCTTTTTCAAAGCATCCACTCTTTTAAAATCACTATCTAAAAGAGCCAAAACCTTTGATTCACAAACTTGCTTTTCATATCCTACAAAAGAGTTTTCTTTAAACTCTTCGATAAGCTCTTTAAAATCTCCACTTACAGCACTGTCACCACTTCCTTTCCATGCTGCCTTTGCTCTTTCTCTTTGGCTCTTCATCAACTCATCAAATCTACTCTCATCAACTTCCAAGCCCTTCTCTCTTAACATATCAGCAGTTAGATCAAGAGGAAAACCATAAGTATCATAGAGCTTAAAAGCGACATCTCCACTAAAAGTCTTATCGGTATTTTTAAGCTCATCATTAAAGAGCTCCAAGCCCATAGCAATAGTCTTGAAAAATCTCTCCTCTTCAAGTCTTATCTGCTCTTTTATCACTTCACTCTTCTCAAGCAAATATGGATACTGTCCACCCATAATCTCATTTAGAGTATCGACAAGCTCATACATAAAAGGTTTTTTTAATCCAAGCAGATACCCATGCCTGACTGCTCTTCTTAAAATCCTTCTAAGCACATATCCCCTGCCCTCTTTATCAAAGTTCACCCCTTGAGCCAAAAGAAAAGTAACTGCTCTTATATGATCTGCAATCACCCTAAAACTCGCACCCTCTTCATAAACATAAGGCTTTTGAACCATCTTTGAAATTTTTTCAATCAAAGGCATAAATAAAGAGCTATCAAAGTTACTAATCTTTCCCTCTTTAATTGCAGTAACCCTCTCAAGCCCCATACCAGTATCAATGGAAGGTTTTGGAAGCGGGGTTAGATTGCCCTCTTTATCTCTTTCATACTGCATAAAGACAAGGTTCCAAATCTCCAAGAAACGATCACCCTCACCTCCCATCTTATCCTCATCTGAGTGAAAATGCTCCTCGCCTTGATCATAAAAGATTTCAGAACATGGACCACATGGCCCAGTATCTCCCATCTGCCAAAAGTTATCCTTATCACCAAATCGCATGATCCTATCACTTCTGACATACTTCTTCCAAATCTCCTCGGCTTCATCATCGCTCTCATGCACAGTAACCCAAAGCTTATCTTTTGGAAGCTTCAATACTTCGGTAACAAACTCCCAAGCATAAGCGATAGCATCCTCTTTAAAATAATCACCAAATGAGAAATTCCCAAGCATCTCAAAAAATGTATGATGACGGTTGGTATATCCTACATTTTCAAGATCATTATGCTTTCCACCTGCTCTTATACAAGTTTGCGAACTTGTAGCTCGTGGGGGATTTGGAGCTGGAACTTCGCCAGTAAAGATCGACTTAAAAGGCACCATTCCGGCATTTGTAAACAGCAGACTTGGATCATCTGGTACCAAATTTGCACTCGGCACAACTTTATGACCCTTTTTTTCAAAAAACTCTAAATATGCGGCTCTAATATCCATAATAACATTCCTAATTCATTCAACAAATTTGATTTATTTTACCTAAAATATGATAAAAAGGGTAATAACTTTGCCAAGGAGAGTAAATTGAAATTAAAAAAATTTATCAAAGAGTTGATTATCACTCTGATTTTTGTAGCTATAGTAGCCAATGTGATTAGTTTTATTCGAAAACCAAAGTTGGATTTTAAAACATTTCCCCCACTTCATGCCACTTTGATTGATGGAGAAAAATTTGATTATGACAAACTAAAAAACAAGCCTTTAATACTACACTTTTGGGCTACATGGTGTCCTACTTGCAAACTAGAGATCTCAAATTTTCAACGACTAAAAGATGATGGATATGAAGTTTTAAGTGTAGTAGTAAGTTCAGGAAGCGATGAGGAGATAAAAAAATTTATGAAAGAAAAAGGTTTAAACTTCAAAGTCATAAATGACAAAGATGGGAAATTAGCAGAGTATTTCAAAGTCCAAGGATTCCCAACTACCTTTATCTTCAACAAAGATCACAAACTCTTTTTTAGTGATGTAGGCTACACAAGTGATCTAAGCATTAAGCTCAAAGCTTGGTTAAGCGATCTACTATAAGTTTTGAAGCATCCCTGTTTGGCAAAGATGCTATCTTTTGACTGATTTTACTAAGATCAAGTCGAAAAATCTCATCCAAGACATCCTCGCTCAAACTCTCCTCTCTTTTTAGAAGTGCCAAATTTTCTTGGCTTAAAAACAAAGCATTGTGATACTGATGATCTCCAGCAGCATATGGATAGGGGATAAAAAGTGCAGGAAGTCCATTGGCACAAAGCTCCCAAATAGTGCTAGCCCCTGCTCTTGCTATCGCAAAGTCAGCTTCACTGATCTTTTGGGCTAAAGTAGAACTAAAAGCAAAACAGTCTGCTTCAATACCCTCTTTTTTATAGAACTCTTCTAACTTTTTCTCATCATTTTTTCCTGTTTGATGAATTATTTTGATACCCATTTTTGACAATCTTGGAGCTACTTTCATGGCAAACTCATTTATCGCCCTTGCTCCTTGTGATCCTCCTAAAAAGATAACCCTTTTTATCTCATCTCTTACTCTAGATCCCTCAAAAAACTCATCACGAACTGGATAGTAGTTTGGATCATTAAAAAAAATCTCTTTTGCAAAAGGTTTTAAAAGTGAATTTAGCCGACCCATCACAGCATTTTGCTCATGGATAAAAAAATCCTTTTTAAAGATTATCGCTCCAAAAGAAGCAGGAGCCGCAGAGTATCCACCCACAGACATTACACTTCTTATCTCATGCTTTTTAAAGATCTCCCTAATCTCCAAAACCTTTTTTGATATATCATAAAGCGATTTTACTTTGGCAAAACCTCTTTTATTTACCACCCCAGAAGTCTCAAAAAAATAACACTCATTAAACCCCTCATCATCCTCAAACCACGATCTATCTTGTCCATAAGTTGATCCGATAAAAATTGGCTTGATATCTCTTTTGTTCAACTCCTCTTTGATAGCCTTGGCAATCGCCAAATGACCTCCAGTCCCTCCCCCAGTGATAACTATACTCATAACTTCGCCTTTTTACTAAGCATCAAGACCATACCAATAGCTACTCCATGAGCCAAAACGGAACTTCCACCATAGCTTAAAAAAGGAACTGCGATACCTTTGATAGGAGTAATTCCTGTAATTCCAAAAGAGTTGATAAAAAATGCAAGTGAAAACAAAAGCCCAACTCCTAGTACAAACAATGACTCCATCTTATCCTCAAGACGGTTTGCTATCTTAAAAATTCTATAAACCATAAAGAAATATAGACCAACAACGAGTAAAAGACCAATAACTCCTATCTCTTCAGCAATCCCCGCCAATACAAAATCTGTATGAACTTCAGTCAAAAATCCAAGCTTAATCGTTCCATTTCCAATACCCTGACCGAAAAAACCTCCATTTTTGATAGCATAAAAGGAGTTAGAGATCTGATATGGCTCAACTGCACCGCTTACTTTGAGCTTCATAGCCAAATCGTGCGGCAAAAATGACAAAACAAAATCTTGAATATTGCTCCACCAAAGCTTGATCCTCAAAATCCTATGCTCACTTGTAACGATAGATACGATAAATACGATAATCGCTCCCAAAGTTGAGATCATAAAAAACCTAGCACTCATCCCTGCCATAAAGCTCATAATTGCCAATGTCAAGCCCAAAACTATCACTTGACCTAGATCATTTTGCATGATAGCGATTAGATAGACGACCACTCCAAAAGCAAACATATATGGTAAAAATGTGATGGTTTCCTCTTTAAGTGACTGATTATATTCGCTTATCTTCCTCGAAAAACTCCAAGCTAGAAAAAAGACAAAACCGACCTTAAAAAATTCAACAGGAGCTATCGAAAAACCTGCTATTTTTATCCATCTTTTTGCACCTCCAACCTCAGTAACCAAGGAGCTTGGCAAAAAGTGCATAACAGTCATCAAAAACAAAAACAGAACAAAGATAGTAAATCCAACAAGCTTAAAAGCATTGTCAGGATTCATGATAGACAATACCCAGATGATAAAAATCGCTAACAATCCAGATATCAACTGCTTTTTTAGGAAAAAAAACTCATCTACTCCAAAAATAGTAGATACATAAGTTGTAAGAGAGTAACTTGAGATGATACCGATGACTATAAGAGTCACTACCGTGTAAAAAAGCACCTTATCTATCTGCAAGTTTTATGACCTTTGTGAGTTTTAAAAATATTACATTAATCTTTATTAAAATACAAATTGGCTAGAATAATTAAAATTATTTAATTTTTTTAAGTGTTTGGCACATATTTTGCTAAAGATACTTTAAGAAACTATATATTAGGAGAGTTTTTGCTAGAACTAGGTCCATATTTTGATATTGCTCAAGAAGCATTAAAATACCGATCTATTAGATCTGATCTGATAAATGGTAACATTGCAAATATAGACACACCCTTTTATAAAGCTAAAGATATAAGTTTTGAGGCTGTCTTAAGCAATACGATGAAAGATATTGAAAATAAAAATATTAAAACTCTTGATCTTGCAAGAACAAATAGTTTACATCTAAAAGCTATGAGTTTTGATAACTCTAGTGAAGCGACTATCTTTATGAGACCAAATCATGCTCAAAGAAATGATGGAAATACAGTTGATCTTGATGTAGAAACAAGTCAAATGAGTAAAAATGCGATTATGATAACTGCTCTTACAGAAGCGATGAAGAAAAAAGCAGGATTAATAAAAGCTGTCATTGACACAAGCTCAAGAGTAAGTTAGGAGTAGAAAGTGGGATTTTTAAGTAGCTTTGATATAAGTGGTTATGGATTGTCGGCTCAACGAACAAGGATGAATATCATCTCATCCAACATAGCCAATGCCAACACTACTAGGACGGCTGAGGGCGGACCATACAGAAGAAGAGAGGTGGTTTTCAAAGAGATCAGTTTTGATGATGAGTTAAATAAAGCTATCAGCGATAAATTACATCTATTAAAAGATGAAAATTATATAGATGATCCACTCCAAAAAGAGTATCCAACCCCTGCTCTTTCAACTGTAGTAGTCGATAAGATAGTAAGAGACGATACTCCTTTTAGGTTACAATTTGACCCTGAAAATCCCGATGCAGATGAGAATGGCTACATAAAACTGCCAAACATTAATCCTGTTATCGAGATGGCCGATTTGATTGAAGCAACTAGGGCATATCAAGCAAATGTCGCAGCATTCCAAAGCACTAAGAGTATAGCTCAAAGTGCAATAGATATGATGAAAGGATAGGTAGATGAATACAATTGATGCGATCTCAAAAGTATCGCAAACTTTAGGCACCTCAAGTGTAGGTGCTACAACAGCAGGTGATGGGAGCTTTTTTGACATACTAAAAAGCACTATCGAAGATGTAAACTCCAAGCAGATTGAAGCGGACAAAGCTATCGGAAGTATAGCCACAGGAGAGATAAAAGACCTCCACCAAGCAGCAATCGCTATCAATAAAGCAGAGATCAGTATGAAAATGATGCTAGAAGTAAGAAACAAAGCACTAAATGCCTACAAAGAGATACTCAAAACTCCTATGTAATATGGTATAATATGCCAAAAAGGCATAAGAGTATTTGAAAAAAGAGAGATTCAAAAGCTTCTATCATCACCTCCCCTACCTCAATATCGAAGAACTTATCAGCTATTTTGCCGTCTTTGACGGTTATGATGATCTAAGAGTTTTAAATTCCTACGAGGATTTAATCGAAAATATCAGATACAATATCTTAGAAAAATTCAGTGATCTAAAAAATATATTTATCTTCACTAACGACAAAGAGTTAAACGATGATATCCAAACAACTCTTCACAGACTAGCAATCGGCACAAGAAAACACTACTCTATCTATAAAGACTTAAGCAAAGAACGAGGCAAAAGTGCCTATAACTTCCTCTTTGAAAATGAGATCATCATCCGAGAATACTCTAGAGAAAAACCTATCATAAAGATAAAAAACCAACCCCTAAGAAAAGAGTTAAGAAGCTACAAGATAGAAGATAAGATGAGATTTTCCAAAGAGTTTTACCGCTTTTGGTTCACCTTCATCTACCCAAGATATGATCTTTTAGAAAAGGGTGAGTATAATGAAGCCTTAGAAGAGATAAAAAGGGATCTTGACTACTTTATCAGCTCATTTTTTGAAGAACTTAGCAACTCTTTACTAGAGAAGATTTATGAAGATAAGATCATAGAAAGTGGAGCCTACTGGGACAAAGATGTCGAAATAGACCTTTTAGTGAGACTAAGTGATGGCACTACCATCGTAGGAGAGTGCAAGTGGAAAAACCACAAAGTAAGTAAAAACATACTAAACAAGTTAAAAAAAGTCTCACTCAAGGCCGGTATAAAAGCCAATCTTTTTGCTCTATTTTCAAAAAATGGCTTTAGCAATGAGTTGCTAAAATCAAAAGAGAGAGATTTGAGACTATTTAGTTTAGAAGATTTTAAAAGGTTACTTGATGATTGATAAAGAACTCTTAAATGCACTAGATTCAAAAGATAAACAAAAGATTATCTCATCACTTGATACACTCATACAACAATCTTACGCAGTAGAAAACGAATACAAGACTCTAAGAAACTCCTACGATACACTCCAAAAAACCATCAAAGAGCTCATAGAATCTCTTCCCCACGCGATTTGGGTGCTTGAGAGTAGTGGAGAAGTATTTTTACAAAACAGTTATGCCAAAGAGATAGTTAGAATTCTCTCCTTTATCGATTGGAACAAAAAAAACAGTGAAATCGAGTTTAAAGATAGAATATATCTTATCAATATCACAAACACTGAAGAGAAGAAGATGATCTCAGCCACAGATATCACTTCACAAAAAAGAGCCCAAAGGCTAGCCTCTATGGGGCAAGTTGCCGCACATCTAGCTCATGAGATAAGAAATCCAATCGGATCTATCTCTATCCTCTCATCCACCCTGCTTAAAAAAGTTCCTCTTGCAAACAAAGCAGTTGTCCTAGAGATAAAAAAGGCGATTTACAGAGTCGAGAGGATCATCAAATCGACTCTTCTTTTCACAAAAGGGGTGAAGATAAGCAAAGAAACTCTTAGCTTAGAACAAATTCAAGAGGAGATAGAAGAAGCTTATGAATCATATGGCTTTACCAAAGAGATAAAATTAGAGTTTGATTTCCCAAAAGCTACAATTTTTGGTGATCTTGATACTCTCTCGATAGTATTTCAAAACTTCTTGTATAATGCCATAGATGCGATAGAAGAATCAAGTGATGATAGTGGAAAGATAAGATTTAAGTATCAAAAAAATGATGATTATGATACCATCATAGTTACAGATACTGGAGTTCCAATATCTGATGAAAAGATCTTGTATGAGCCTTTTCAAACCACCAAAACAAAGGGGCATGGATTGGGATTGGCTCTTAGTCTTGAGATCATCAATGCCCACGATGGAAAGATAGAACTTCTAAAAAGTGAAAAAGGATTTGCAATCCACCTAAAAGGAGAAGTTTGAGAGCAATCATCTTACTAAATATGGGAGCCCCAAGAGATTTAGACGAGGTTGAGCTATTTTTAAAAAATATGTTCAATGACAAAAATATCATCACTGTAAAAAGCGATCTTCTAAGATCACTAATATCCTTTATGATCACAAAAAGCAGACAAAAAGAGGCAAAGAGCAACTATGCCAAACTTGGCGGTGTCTCACCTCTAGTAGAAAAGACGAAGCTCTTAGAAGAGGCTTTAAAAAGTGAGTTTGAAGATGATGAGATTTTCTCTATCATGAGATACACTCCACCCTTTGCCAAGGATGTGATAAAAGAGCTAAAAGATAAGGGTGTAGATGAGATCATTCTACTTCCACTCTATCCCCACTACTCTACAACGACTGTCAAATCTTCACTAGAGGATTTTGATAAGTGGGCAAAGAGATTGGATTTCACCCCAAATGCTAGGGTCATTCCCCCCTACTACAAAGATAGTTCGTACAATGAAGCGATCATACACACCATTGAAGAGAGAATATCCATAGATCCAAAAAAGATAGATCTAATCTTCTCAGCCCACTCACTACCACAAAAGATAATTGAAAGTGGAGATAGTTACCAAGAAGAGGTGCAAGATCATAAAAACATACTATCAAAACTACTCAAAGAAAGAGGCTATGAGTTTAGATCTACTCATCTTGCCTATCAATCAAAGCTAGGACCTGTGAAGTGGCTTGAGCCTTCGCTTGAAAGCCTACTAAAAAGTTTAGATAGTAAAAAGGCTCTTATAGTTCCCATATCCTTTACTCTTGATAACTCTGAAACGATTTTTGAGCTAGGGATGGAGTATAAAGAGTTGGCAGATGAGCTTGGATTTGACTTCTATGAGGTGGCATCTTGCCCAAATAGTTCACCCTCACTTGTAGAAGCATTTAAAGGATTGATAGATGGTTGAAGACTCTTTGAAGATAGGACTTTATAACACTTTAGAGATAGCAAGGCAGAGTGAGAATGGATTTTACCTAAAAGCCAAAAATGAAGATGAAGTGCTACTGCCAAATATCTACATAACTCCATCGATGAAGATAGGAGATGAGATAGAGGTATTTTTATACACAGATTCGGAAGATAGACTTGTCGCTACCACCCAAAAACCAAAGGCGATACTCGGGGAGTTCGCTTTTTTGAAGGTGGTGGCAAAGAGCAAGATCGGACTCTTTTTGGATTGGGGATTGCCAAAGGATCTCTTTGTCCCTTTAAAAGAGCACAAGGGCTTAAAGATAGGGGATAAGGCACTCTTTTATATCGATCTAGATAATTGGACAAACAGGCTCTATGCTTCACAAAAAATCGAAAAGTTTTTGAAAAAAAACCCAAGATTTAAAACAAACCAAAAGGTACAAACCATCATCTTCGCCAAAACTCCCCTAGGATACAAAGCCCTCATAGAAAACAGCTATACTGGTATGCTCTACGATAATGAGATCTTTGAAACTCTAAGCATTGGTCAAAAAAAAGATGCCTACATCAAGCAAGTAAGAGAAGATTTTAAAATTGACCTACAACTTCAACCAAAAGGAAAAGATTCACTAAAAATCGCATGCGAGAAGATACTTTCAATCCTAAAAGATCAAGGTGAGATAGCCCTAAACTACAAAAGTGATTCAGACCTGATAAAAAAAGAGCTAGGAATCAGCAAAAAACTCTTCAAAAAAGCCCTGACAACTCTGATAGATGAGGGGAAGATAGAG
>CAZYJF010000009.1:0-9970 GCA_964647715.1 uncultured Sulfurospirillum sp.
GATGTAGTTCCTAACTCTTTTTGAAGTTTTACGATGAGTCTAGATATCAGATCACTTGCGATTGGGTCTAGTCCACTTGTTGGCTCATCATACAAGATAATATCAGGTTTTAAAATAATAGTCCTAGCAATCGCAGCTCTTTTTTGCATACCACCACTTAGTTCATCTGGATACAGGTGCATAACTTCATCAGCTTTTAACCCCACCATCTCTATAGCCTTTATCACCTCTTCTTTTATCTCTTTTTCACTTAGTTTGGTATGCTCTCTTAGAGGAAAAGCGACATTATCATAGATACTCATACTATCAAAAAGTGCACCAAACTGAAATGCAAAACCTATCTTTTTTCTAAGTTCAAGTAAGTCATCTTTATCCAAACTTGCAACATCAAGCCCCTCTACGATAACTTTTCCTTTTGTAGGCTCTATGAGTCTAACCATCAACTTAATAACTGTTGATTTACCAGTTCCTGAAGGCCCCATTATCACACATACACTTCCCTCTTTGATACTAAAATTTAGTCCCCTTAGAACCTTTTTAGAACCAAAATATTTATGCACATCAATAAACTCTATAATATTATCCATCACACACCTTAGCTATAAATCCTCTATCTAATCCACTTAAATCTTTATAAAACTCTACACTCTCTATGCTATTTTTATCACAATAACTTTTAATTGCCTCTCGTTGGTCATATCCCATCTCACAACAAAGATATTTAACACCCCTTTTTATCGATAGATCGATTATATCTTTTAAAATCTCATCACCTTTTTCTCCCCCATATAGTGCAGTTGAAGGCTCATAGTGGAGTTTTGGATCTAATTTAAAAGAATTTCTAATATATGGAGGATTTGAAACAATCAGATCAAAATCATCTTCCATCCCATCAAGATAAGAGCTATGCACAAATCTAATCCTATCATCGACTTTAAATTTTTTGGCATTTTTTGAAGCTATATGAATCGCCTCAGAAGATATATCGCTAGCTATGATTTGAACTCTTGGATTTAATAAAGCCAAGAGGATTGAAATAATCCCACTTCCAACTCCAATCTCTGCAACTTTAAAAAAAGAGTTTTTATTTATTAGATCATTGGCTTTATCAACTAAAAGTTCACTCTCAGGTCTAGGAATTAACGCACCATAATCGATATAAAACTCTCTACTGTAAAAGCTCACTTTTTTTGTGATATATTCGATCGGCTCACTTTTTTTGACTCTATCGACAAGAGAAAAATACTCATCTTCTCTTTTGAGTTTTTTATCTTCATTCATAATCAACCAAAGAATATCTTTTTCAAGAAGATAGGAGAGCAAAATCTTCGCCTCCTTAATGGAAATATCTTTTGAAGCTTCTTCCAAAGCCTCTTTAATCTTCATCTATCTTCTCACCAAGTGCTCTAAGTCTATCAACAAGAGGAGGGTGTGAATAATAAAACATTTTAAAAACAGGTGATGATTTTGGAAAACTCTTGTTTTCATTTGCCAATTTTTTCAAAGCACTTGCTAGCACTTTTTGTCCTTCTACCTTACTTCCATACTCATCAGCTCTATACTCATTGTGACGACTTACTGCTCCCATGATAGGCATATAAAAAAATGAAATTATAGGGCTAAACAGTAAAAACATAGCAATAATCATATAAGGAGTCTTAACAACCCCAATTGCATTAAAAAGTTCCTGTGGTAAATTTCCAAATATAGCAAACATCAAAAATAAAAGCCCACCAGTTAAAGCAATATTTTTTAAAATATCTTTATGTTTAAAGTGTCCAAGCTCATGCCCCAAAACTGCAAGTAGCTCATTTTTGTCCAACTTTTTTATCAAAGTATCAAAAAGTACAACTCTTTTAGATTTTCCCAAGCCTCCAAAATAAGCATTTAGTCTATTATCCCTCTTACTAGCATCAATTGTATATACACCCTCACTCTTTAAACCTGCACTCTCTAAAAGTTTCTCTATCGAACTTTTAAGATCAAGATCTTCTAACAACTTAAACTTGTTAAAAAGAGGAGCTATAAAAGTAGGGTAGATCATATTGATGATTAATACTATTCCAAAGAGTAGAAAAAATCCTATCAACCACCAATTATCAACATTTAAAATAATCTTAGAAATAATCCAAGTCAAAGCTCCACCAAAAACAGATGTTAAAAGAATCGCTTTTATCTGATCTTGGATAAAGAGTTTTGCACTGATAGTAGAAAAATCAAATCTCTTATCAAGATAAAAAGTTTTATATATCGAAAATGGCAATGATACAAGATAATTTATCAACAAAAAAGCCAAGATAAAAACCACACTTTTAACTGCTATATCATCTATATCTATCACAGAATCCAACCACTTTAGACCAAATCCAATCCAAAAAATAAACATAGCATAATCAACAAGATCAGCCAATATACTCATTCTTTGAGTTTTTACCTTATACTCAGCTGCCTTAACATAATTTGATGGAATCAAAATCACAGGTTTATCATGTTTGGCCCTACTTACAAATCCAATCTCCATAACAGAGATATATACCTTTGTCAAAATATATATAAAATATACTATCCCAATAGTCAGTAACATTATCTCTCCAGTGCTTTTTTAAGAATATTGATAAAAGTTTTTGGCTCTTTATACCCAACAACTTGTAAATCTTTTAACTCATGTTTATCTTTATCATAAAAGATGATTGCAGGAGGTCCTACTATCCCAAATGTCTTTTGAAGAGCTTTGTCATCTTTTGTATTATTTGTGACATCAACTCTTACAAGCTTAAATTTGTTCATCAAATTTTGAACATCACCATTACTAAAAGTATCCTCTTCAAGCTCTTTACAAGCAGCACACCACTTAGCAGAAAAATCGATTAAAACCGGCTTTTTTGCATCTGCAATCGCTCTTGCTAAATCATTTTTACTCTTTACAAGTGCAAAACTGTTTGATACATTATTTGCATTTGCATTGGAGACAAAATGAGTTGAGTGAAGGTTTTTTAGAGGATCTAGTGGACTTCTTCCTCCTGAAAATGTCGCAAAAAGCAGTATCAATCCATAAGCAAGTAACAATACAGCTATAACTTTTAAAAATTTATACATCCCTGTGGCACCTTCTCTAAAAGGCTCCATAGCTCCTGCATATACTCCACTTGCTATAAAGAGTATCGACCACAATAGCATTGAAGCTTGAGGAGGAATGATTCTTGATAAGAAACTAATAGCAATACCCAACATCACTACACCAAAGACATATGAGACTTTTGTCATCCAACCTCCTGGTTTTGGCATAAATTTTCCTCCACCTAAACCTATGAGTAAAAGTGGTGTACCCATACCAAGCCCCAATAAAAAGAGTGCTAATCCACCAAGAACCACATCTCCAGTCTGCCCGATAAAAATAAGTGCAGCAGCCAAAGGAGGAGCCACACAAGGCCCCACTATCAAGGCTGATAAGGCACCCATAACAGCCACACCAATCAATCCGGTACCTTTTGATGCATCAGACTTTTTATTTGCAAAATTTTGAAATGATTTTGGAACTTGAATCTCATAATAACCAAACATTGAAAATGCCAATGCAACGAAGATCAGAGCAAAAATAATAATAACCCATGGATTTTGCATAGCTGAGAGTATATTTGCCCCAAATACAGCAGACATCACTCCTGCAACTGCATAAACAAGTGCAGAAGAGACGATATAGACGACTGAGAGCATAAGTCCTCTTTTTGCACTCATCTTTTTACTGTGCTTTGATTCTAAAGTGATGATAGAAGATAAGATTGGAATCATAGGAAATATACAAGGAGTAAATGCAAGACCTAGTCCTAGTAGGAAAAATAGACCAAGTATAGAAAAGAGTGATTTATGCTTCAAAAAATCCAATATCTTATCTTGATCACTTACTTCCTTTTGAGCAGAATCTGTTTTTGCACTATTAGTGACTTTTTTACTCTCGTCTGATCTAACATTGCTGCTAGGAAGCTCTTTTTTTGACTCTTCTTTTGAAAAAGTACCAAAGTTTTCTCTCTTTGTATCATCTGTATCACTATCACTCTCCACTCCCCACACAGCAGCATCACTCTTCTTCTCATTTGCACTGTTGTTTAGTAGATTTCCATTCTCATCAAAAGAGTAGATCTTTTTTTGTGGAGGATAACAAAGCCCCTTGGTTGAACAACCTTGATACTCTATTTGGAGTTTAAAAGGCTTTTTACCTATCTCTTTTTTTATTAATTTTAGTGGTATATCAACTTCAATATCATTTTGATGGACGATAAACTCATCATGTTTGACCGGTTTTGGAAGTTTCAAGCTTTTATTTAAGATCTCTTTTTTGGGATCAATCAATTTATACTTTAACTTTTCATCATATATATAGATATCTTTTGCAAGATCGATTTTTGTATGGATTGCTTTTTTATCACTACTAACAGCAGTTTTAAAGGCTTCATCCACCCCTAAGATATCTTGATTAGCCTCTGCAAAAAACAGATTTAGAAATAGTACTGTAAAAAGAGCTAACTTCATTCGCATCACAAACTCCCCAATTTAATATATTTAATCCCTATAATTTACTTACAGCACTTAAACGGCTTCATAGCGGGTATTGAAGCTACAAGTAAATAAAAGGGTTCATCTAAAGTTATAGTATCTAAAGTTCGGTAAATATAGATTAAGGGCACCTCTAAATACTATATATAGCTCATAGTAGCTAAGAAAGGAGTGAGATTGTGTAAAACATTTTTTAAGCCATAGCCAAAGCTACGGTGATAAAAATTTTTGTGCAAGATTGCTCCTTTCTTAGCTACCCTTTGGGCTTTTTATATTTGTCCATACTCTTCGTTGAAGCTCTTAGAATTAGCTACGGCTAGTCCTTTATCACTTCGCCTCAATTATGAACAAATATCAAAAGCTATGAGCTATATATAGTATTTAGAGATGCCCTTAAGTCAAAATACCTTTTTCATGCTCTAAAAGCCATCTTTTTGCTTTTAAATCCAAAGAATTATCATCCAATACTCTGTGACTTGGTACGATTATCGGGAATGGATTATCTTTTAAAGCCTCATCAATCTCTTTTGTAATATCCTTCTTTGAGATTAACTTAGAGAGTTGATTTTTCTCAATCGTTGTAGCATATGAAACACCAATCAAAGCCGAATAAATTTTTTTATACAAGGAAGAAGTCTCAAAAGATAAAGGCAAATCAAAATACTTCCTCTTCCCCTCAAAATAAGCTTCCAACTGCCACTTAGCCTCTTGAAGTAACAAACTACTTGTTTGAGGATGTTGATGATACTTGACAAAATTTAAAGCTACTAACTTCTCATCCATCTCCTCTAACTCTAACAATCCAATTGCTGTGTGTAAATATGCATATTTTTTCATTCTAAGTGATATAATATCAAAAAAATACTAATGGGAATTTAAATGAATAACAAACCTAGATACTCACTCTTTAAAAATGCAAAGTATGCACTTGATGGTCTATTTCATGCAATTAAAACTGAAACATCCTTTAAAATAGAGCTTATACTCTCTCCTCTTGTCATCTTGGCAATTTTGTTTTTTGATTTTACATTTTCACAAAAATTACTTTTATTTGTAACATTAATCTTAGTGATGATTGTAGAACTCTTAAACTCAGCGATAGAAAATGTAGTTGATCTAGTCACCAAAGATCATCACCCACTAGCCAAAAATGCAAAGGATATTGCAGCAACTGCTGTGCTTTTTTCACTTCTTCTACATTTGTCTGTTTGGATAATTTTGTTTTATAAACACTTCTTTTAGAGTTGCCTAGTGTCATTCTTCTATTTTGTATAGCTCATAGAGGCTCTGACCAACAGGAGGGTTTGTCCTCGTGGAGCTATTTCTCCTATTTTGTATAGATCGTAGAGGCTCAGAACAATGGAAGGGTTTGTCCTCGTAGAGCTATACAAAATAGAAGAAATATATATAACCAATATATCAAAATACTTCAAATTTCTTATATTTATTTCAAAACTATTTCATTCATTTGATTTTAAATCAATAAGAGACTATAATATCGTCTTTAATTTATAAAAAAGAGACAAAAGATGAAAAATTGGACGAAAAATAGCTGGAGAGACAAACCTATTCTTCAGCAACCAACATACAATGATAAAGAGTTATTAAAAAGTGTTGAAGAAAGGCTAAAAAAATATCCTCCTTTGGTATTTGCCGAAGAGGTAAGAAGTCTCAAAAAAAGACTTGCAGATGTTACAGAAGGAAAGGCATTTTTACTCCAAGGTGGTGATTGTGCTGAGAGTTTTTCAGAGTTTAATGCAGATAATATCAGAGATTTTTTCAAAGTCTTTATGCAGATGTCTGTTGCACTTACCTTTGCAGGTGGTAAGCCAGTAGTAAAAGTCGGTAGGATTGCAGGACAGTTTGCAAAACCAAGAAGCAGTGATTTTGAAGAGGTAAACGGTCAAAAGATACCAAGCTATCGTGGAGATATTATCAACTCAATAGAGCCAACTTTAGAAGCTAGAGAGCCAGATCCTTACAGAATGTTAAGTGCATACAATCAATCAGCTGCTACTCAAAACCTCATAAGAGCATTTGCTAGAGGAGGATATGCTGATCTTAAAAAGGTTCATCAGTGGAACTTGGATTTTACAGAGGGTAGTAATGCAAACAAAAGATATAAAGACTTAACTAACGATATCAAAAAAGCACTAGACTTCATGGAAGCTATCGGTATCAGTAGTGAGAATTCACCAGCTCTTAACCAGACAGTTTTATACACTTCTCATGAAGCTCTTTTATTAAACTATGAAGAGGCACTAACAAGAGAAGATAGCATAAGTGGAAAATTTTATGACTGTTCAGCTCATATGCTTTGGATTGGTGATAGAACCAGACAGATAGATCATGCACATGTAGAGTTTCTAAGAGGTGTTGAAAATCCTATAGGAATAAAAGCTGGTCCTACTACTACAGTAGATGATTTGCTTGGTCTTATAGATACCCTAAATCCAAACAATGAGAGTGGAAAATTAAATATCATAGTAAGAATGGGAGCAGATGCAATAAAAGATCACCTTCCTCCTCTTATTCGTGCAGTTGAAAAAGAGGGCAAAAAAATCCTTTGGTCATCTGATCCTATGCATGCAAACACTATAAAAACAAGTAACAACTATAAAACCAGAGAGTTTGACAGAGTCTTAAAAGAGGTGACAAACTTCATGGAGATTCACAAGAGTGAAGGCACCGTAGCTGGTGGTGTTCATCTTGAGATGACTGGTAAAGATGTGACAGAGTGTATTGGTGGTGCTCAAGAGATAACAGAAGAGAATCTCTCATCAAGGTACCATACTCACTGTGATCCAAGGTTAAATGCTTCTCAAGCATTGGAGTTGTCATTTTTAATCGCTGATTATCTTAAAAAATCAAAGGTATAGATTTTAGTGAATAGCTCTCCAGAATGTATAAGCTGTATCTTTAATCAAGCTCTTCGTGTTGCCAAAGAGCTTGATTTAGATGAGAAAAAGACAAAAGAGATTCTTGATCTTAGTGCAAAAATGCTTCCTCAAATGAGCCTTGCTCTAACACCTCCTCAAAATGCTACACCCATGTATCAAAATATAGCAAAACATTTAGGATTGTCTGATCTTTACAAAGATGTAAAATTAAAATCAATAAAAAAAGCTAAAGAGTTAGAGCCATATGCAAGAGAGATTTTAAATAACTCTACAGATAAATTTCTCACAGCTACTAAAATCGCAGTCGTAGGAAATGTTATCGATTTGGCTAGTGTTGTTAGCTTTGATCTAAATAAAGAGTTAGAGAAGGTTACTAAAAGTTCATTTAGCATAGATGATAGTAAAAAACTCCATGAAAAATTAAAGAAAAGTAAAAATATCGTCTATTTAGCAGATAATGCAGGGGAGAATGTATTTGATCTGATTTTTATTGAGTTTTTAAAAAATGAGTTTAAAGAACTAAAGATTTACTACTTTGTAAGATCTGCTCCAATCATCAATGATCTAACTCCTGATGATTTAAAAGATGATGAACTCTCTAAATTTGCCACCATTGTTGATAGTGGTGTCAAAACTCCAGGTATCATATATGAAGATTTAAACAAAGAGGCAAAAAAGCTCTTTGATAATGCTGATCTAATCATCTCAAAAGGTATGGGTAACTATGAGTGTTTGAGTAATTCTAAGACATTTCCTATCTTTTTTCTTCTAAAAATCAAGTGTGCAGTAGTAGCAAACTCTCTAAATGAACAAATTGGTGCTATAATATGCAAAAAGATTTAAGAAGTAGTTATGCGAAAAAGAATAAAAGAGAATTTTTCTAGTGAACTAAATTTAAAAGATATTCATGACTACTTAGTTGTTCCAGATCTCCACGGAACTTACTCAATCTATAAAAAAGTTGAAGATTACATAAAACGAAGTGTTGATAGCACTAGGGCTATAATCTTTTTGGGTGATTATGTAGATCGTGGTGAGAGTGGGGTAGTTGGTAGAGTTAGATTTAAAGATGCTGGTTCATACTATATAATCCGTGATCTTATAAAGCTCAAAAAATGGGCAGAAGATAAGAAAATAAAGATAATCTTTTTAAAAGGAAACCATGAAGTCTTTTATGAAGAGTACTACCTAAAAGAGAATAAAAATATTAGAAGAGAGTACCCTTTTTTAAATGACTCTATGAACTGCTTTGATGAAGTATTTAAAAATGATAGTAACTTTTATGAAGAGTTTATCAACTTTTTAAAGAATTTAAAACCTTATCACTTCGATAAAAAGTACAAATATCTCTTTGTACATGCAGGTATCGATCCAGATATTAAAGATTTTGAATCCCAACTAAAAGATGAGAGTATCTATTGGATTAGAGAGAAGTTTTTATTTAGCAAAAAAAGAATCAATTTTACTGTTATCTTTGGGCATACTCCATTTGTAAAACCATTTATGAAACACGACAAGATAGGACTTGACAGTGGTGTTTATAAAAGAGACTACTTCTTTATGCTAAAAATTGACCGTGAAAACTCTAGAGTCATAGAACTTAGTAAATAAGAACTTCCATTAAATTTATCTCATTTGACTTTTTTAGTATAAAACATTTCTCATTATTGGCGATATACTACTAACAAAGTAGTCAAGGAAAGTTTTAATGAACTCAAACAGTTTAATGGATGACAATATATTAGATGAATTAGTCATTCTAGAGAAAATTAAACAAAAGAAAAATAGAAAAATCCAATTAATGCTCATTAGTGACAATATTGAGATGAAAAAACTTCACTATTATATATTTTCAAGTGCAAAGGATGTAGATTTCTATACACTTGATGATTTAACAGCTGAAGATATATCACTGATCTATGATATGGATATAGTCATCTTCAATAAAAAAGATGAACAGTTAAAAGAGTCACTTCTTAGAGTCATACATAACCAAAAATTAGATCTTAAATTTTTTGAGATCACAAGTAGTGATTATCTTAGACAAAGAGATCTTCTCATCGCTCACAATAGTGGAGTACATAAGCTTTTTGAGAAGAATTTTCAGTTAGAAGAGTTTGTAATGAGTATTGAGATTTTTCTAAAAAGTAACTTCTATACAAAAAGATTACTCTCATTAAAAGAGAGCTCTCAAATCATGATAGATTCATACAAACTATTTGAAAATAGAGTCAATGAACTCATAGAAAAGAAGATCTTCTTCTCTCTATTTAAATTTGCTTATGATGCTGACACAGAGATCACAAACTACAATCTACCAAAAATTGTTCGTGAACATGATACAATTTATTATGATCTAAAAACACAAACTCTACAATTTTTAATACTAAACACTTCACCATCACTTGGAAAGTCCATGATTAAAAAAAGAGTTGAAAACTTCTCAATCAGACTTGAGCCAATTGAAGCTCTAAGTGCTTTTGAGCTTGTTTATGAAGAGAGTTAGTGCTATAATTCTC
>CAZYJF010000009.1:10070-14673 GCA_964647715.1 uncultured Sulfurospirillum sp.
GAGAGGTTTTATGCTCCAATCGCAAGCCAAAGGCAGAGATAAGCGAAAAAAATAATCTAACTACTTTTATAATAAGCATTAAATTTTACTCCTAAAAACATCTCTATCTTCTCTCAAATATCTCTGCAAAAGCAAAGTTTTGTTAAAATATACAATACATCATACTAAGGTAATAAAAACATAATGAAACAACCATTACTTATAGAGATAGGAGTTGAAGAACTTCCTGCAATCCCGTTTTTAAAAGAGTACCCAAAGATCAAAGAAAAATGGCAAAAAGTTTTAAAAGAGAACAATCTCTCTTGTGATTTTGATTTTTACTACACTCCAAGAAGATTAGTCCTTCTGCACAAAGAGTTTCCACTAAGACAAGATGACTCATTTGAAGAGTTTTTTGGTGCTCCAAAAGAGATAGCTTTTAAAGATGGAGTTCCCACTCAAGCGGCTATCGGTTTTGCTAAAAAATGTGCTATATCTGTAGAAGATATCAAAACTACCCAAAAAGGAAAAAAAGAGGTTTTATACTACAAAAAGGACTTAAAAGGAAAAGATAGCAAAGATCTTTTAGAGCAAATGATTCAAGAATTTATAAAATCTTTACACTTTGGAAAATCTATGAGATGGGGATCTTTAAAAGAGAATTTTATAAGACCTATTAGATGGCTAGGAGTACTCTTAGGCGATGAAGTAGTAGATGTGAAACTATTTGGTGTAAAGAGTTCTAATTTTTCATATCCTCATAGATCACTTGGATTTGAACCATTTGAGTACAAAAACTCAAATGATTATCTGCAAAAACTTTCACATAATGGAGTTATGCTAGATCAGACAAGCAGAAAAAAATTGATACTAGATCAGTTTAAAGAGATAGAAAGTTCAAACGATCTAAGCATTGAAATCGATAAAGATTTACTAAATGAAGTCGTAGCAATCACTGAAAATCCTCACTCTCTCATAGGAGAGTTTGATAAAGATTTTTTAAAACTTCCACCTGAAGTCATCGTTCTATCGATGAAAGAGCATCAAAGATATTTTCCTCTTTACAAAGATAACAGCCTTACAAATAAATTTTTAGTAGTATCAAACTCAATTTGTGATGATTATCAAAAGGTAATCAGTGGAAACGAAAAAGTCTTAAGAGCAAGACTTAGTGATGCTCTATTTTTCTATGAAAACGACCTAAAAAATGGTCTTGACTCCAAAGGTTTAGAAAATATCAACTTTATACAAGGAGGTGGAAGCCTTCTTGAAAAAACCCAAAGAGAAAAAGATATTGCTCTATATTTGGCAGATAGATTTAATCTTAACCTTAAAGATGAGTCGATTAAAAGAGTCTTTGAACTATCAAAAGCTGATCTGCTTAGTGATATGGTCTATGAATTTACAGAACTCCAAGGCTTGATGGGATACTACTATGCCAAAGAGGCAAATGAAGATGAAGATATTGCACTTGCTATCAAAGAGCAGTATTTACCTGATGGTGAAGACTCACAACTACCAAGCTCCTCTTTATCTTCTATCACTGCTATGAGTATTAAGCTTGATACTCTCTTAAAACTTTTTGATTTAGGACATATTCCAACAGGAACAAAAGATCCATTTGCTCTAAGAAGAGCAGTTATTGGAGTTCTAAAGATTGCCCTTGAAAACGGTTATCACTTTGACTTTATTGAAGATATCAAAAATCTTTCAAAACACTATCCAAATCTTGATGCTAAAAGAGTGAGTGATTTTATCATAGAAAGAATATATCAATTTTTCCCACAAAATCCATCTTTGATAAAGTCTATTTTAGTCACAGGAGAGAGCGATATAGTTGAATTTGACAAAAAGTTAAATGCTCTTACAAAAATCATCCAAGAGGGAGATTTAAAAGAGATTAGCACAACTTTTAAAAGAGTAGCAAATATCATAAAAGATATGGATATCACAAAAGAACATAAAGTAGATGATAACTTACTTGAAAACCAATACGAAAAGGATCTCTACCAAGAGTTTAGCAATATAAAGTCAAAAGAGTACTCAAGCTACGATTCGTACCTAAAAAGTCTCTTTAGCTTAAAGCCATATATCGATAAGTTCTTTGACAAAGTGATGGTCAATGTCGATGATGAAGATTTAAAGTCAAATAGAAAAGCACTAATATGTAATATCTACAAATCTTTTAGAGATATTGCTGATATAAAAGAGATTACAGTTTAAAAAATGTTTAGTTTTTGCACTTAAGTCAAAAATTTATATTTATTTTACAAAATTTTAACACTTTGAGGAGATTTTTAAATAGAATGAAAAGAAACACAAAAACAAAGGAAGTTAATCAAATGAAACAAAAAAAGTTTATTACAATGGGATTTTTATCGATAGCACTATCAAGTGCAATCTTAAGCTCATCAAATCTACTAGCAAAATCATCATCTGTTAATACTCATCAAGCTCCTCAAAGTACAAAAGGAAGCTTTACACAAGATAGATTAAATGCTTTAGCAAAATATACAAAAGTGATACAGACAATAGAACAGTACTATGTAGATGATGAAAACATTACTGATATCGTAAACAAATCTTTAGAGGGTCTAATGTCCAACCTAGATGCTCACTCATCATTTATGAATGCCAAAAAATATAAAGATATGCAGATCCAAACAAATGGAGAGTTTGGAGGTCTTGGTATCACAGTAGGTATGAGAGAGGGTGCATTAACAGTAATCTCACCGATAGATGGTACACCAGCAGATAAAGCCGGAATCAAAGCTGGCGACATAATACTAAAAATCAATGACAAATCAACTCTAAATATGACTATTGATGAAGCTGTCAATATCATGAGAGGAAAACCAAAAACTCCAATAGAACTTACAATTGTTAGAAAAAAAGAGCCAAAACCTCTTAAGATAAAGATCATAAGAGATATTATCAAAATCGATTCAGTATATGTAAAAAAGATTGAAGGTACCAATCTTCTATATATAAGAGTCACATCATTTGATAAAAAAGTGGTTGATGGTGTAAGAAAAGCTTTAAGTTCTCACCCAAATATCAAAGGAATCGTATTAGATCTTAGAAATAACCCTGGTGGATTGCTAGATCAAGCTGTAGGTTTAGTAGATACATTTGTAGATAAGGGAGTTATCGTATCTCAAAAGGGAAGAATTGCTAGTGAAAATCAAGTATATAGTGCACATGAAAAAGGAACATACAAAAAGCTTCCTATCGCAGTCCTAGTAAATGGCGGAAGTGCTAGTGCTAGTGAGATTACAAGTGGAGCATTACAAGATCACAAAAGAGCTGTTATCATCGGTCAAAAAACTTTTGGAAAGGGAAGTGTCCAAGTGATATTGCCAATAGGAAATGAAGAAGCGTTGAGATTGACCATCGCTAGATACTATCTTCCAAGTGGTAGAACTATCCAAGCAAAGGGTGTAGTTCCTGATATTGAGGTAAGTCCAGGTAAAGTACCAGTTGAAAAA
This sequence comes from uncultured Sulfurospirillum sp., assembly GCA_964647715.1. Lineage (GTDB taxonomy): Bacteria > Campylobacterota > Campylobacteria > Campylobacterales > QNZT01 > QNZU01. The sequence continues at coordinate 13,538 of CAZYJF010000009.1, forward strand.
GATGACTTTTCTATCAAAGAGGCTGATCTTAAAAAACACCTAGAAGAGGAGTTAAGTAAAGTAGATTCAAAGAAAGAGTCTAAAAAAGATGAAGATTCTACAGATAAGAAAAAGAAGAAAATTATATCAAAAGATGATATACTTAACGATATTCAATTAAAAACAGCAATTGATACACTAAAGGTGTTAAATTTAGTACAAAAAGGTAATTGATGCAAAAAAGAGATCTTTTATACGAAGGAAAAGCAAAAAAGCTCTACAAGACAGATGAGACTGATCTTTTGATAGCTGAGTTTAAAGATGATCTAACTGCTTTTAATGCTCAAAAAAGAAGTAGCGAAAGTGGCAAGGGAGCTTTAAACTCTAAAATAAGTGCAAAGCTATTTAAACTTTTGGAAAGCCACGGTATAAAGACTCACCTTGTAGAACAGTTAGACGATACTCATCAATTAGTCAAGAAAGTAGATATCATACCCATAGAAGTAGTTGTCAGAAATGTAGCAACTGGCTCACTCTCAAAAAGATTGGGTATTGAAGATGGTAAAGTTTTGCCATTTACATTGGTGGAATTTTACCTAAAAGATGATGATCTAGGTGATCCAATCATCACAGATGACCACTGTATGATCTTGAAATTAGTAGATGATAGACAAAAGCTTGAAGTTTTAAAAACTAAAGCAAAAAAGATCAATGAAGTTTTAAAAGATTTTTTTGCTAAAAGACGATTAAATCTCATCGATTTTAAAGTAGAATTTGGAATTGACAAAGATGGTCAAATCCTTCTTAGTGATGAAATCAGTCCTGATAGTTGTAGATTTTGGGATATGGACACAAATGAAAAGATGGATAAAGATAGATTTAGAGAAGGTATTGGCAGTGTTAAAGTTGCCTATGAAGAGGTCTTAAGAAGAATTGAAGAGGAGTTATAGTGAGAGTCGTTGTCAATGTAAACCTAAAAGAGGGTGTCTTAGATCCTCAAGGTAAAGCAGTCCATCACGCACTTAAAGCATTAAAGTTTGATAATGTGCAAAATGTAAGAATCGGTAAGCAGATAGTATTAGATATTGATACCAATAGCAAAGAAGAAGCATTAAAAGAGGCTAAAAACATGTGTGAAGAGCTACTTGCTAATACCG
>CAZYJF010000010.1:0-6668 GCA_964647715.1 uncultured Sulfurospirillum sp.
AGAGAGTGTCTTATCTCTGTTTTGCATCTGTACATCCGCTAGAGTTGGAATGACTGAAGATTCCATATCGTTTCCGACATCTTTTTGAATCTTTTTGAGTGAGTTAAACTCAGCAGGTGTTAAGATAGTTATTGCGATTCCGCTTTTACCAGCTCTTCCTGTTCTTCCAATTCTATGAACATAACTCTCAGAATCAAATGGAATATGGTAGTTAAAGACATGACTTACATCGCTTACATCTAGACCCCTTGCAGCCACATCAGTTGCTACTAGGACCTCTAAACCACCTCTTTTAAATGTTTTTATCACCTCTTCTCTTTGTCTTTGTTCCATATCTCCATGAAGCCCTTTGGCTTTGTAACCTTGAGCTGAAAGGAAATTTGAGAGTCTATCGACCTCTTTTTTGGTTCTACAAAAGACAATCGATTTTGATGGGTTTTGATAATCCATAAGACGGATGAGTGCATCATCTCGTTCTCTCTCATCTACCACATAGTAGAGCTGTCTGATGTTTTTGGCTGTAGTCTCTTTTTTGGTAATAGTCACAAATGCAGGATCATATAGAATAGTTCGAGCTAGATCACTGATCTGCTTTGGCATAGTAGCAGAAAACAGAAGTGTCTGTCTTGAGCTTGGAAGAAATTCAAAAATCTTTTTTATATCATCTAAAAATCCCATATCAAGCATCTCATCAGCCTCATCTAAGATCACAAATTGAGGATTGATATTGATCATGTTTTTATTTAGCAGATCTAAAAATCTTCCTGGTGTTGCTACTACAATAGAAGAGTTATTGATATGCTTTATCTGTCTTTGGTATGAACTTCCTCCATATACAGTTGCAGTGTTGATACCTAGATTTTTTCCAAATCTAAAAAGCTCATCACTTACTTGAGTAGCAAGTTCTCTTGTTGGTACGATTACCACCGCTTCTACTTCGCCATTGCACTCCATCATCTCTAAAATAGGCAGTCCAAATGCTGCAGTTTTACCAGTACCTGTGTGTGCTTGTGCAACCATGTCCTTACCCTCTAGGATAAGAGGAATAGCCTCTTTTTGTACGGGACTTGGTTCTTTGAACCCAGCGTTTTCTATCGCTTGGGAAAGTTTTGGTTTAAAATTAAACTCGTCAAATGTCATAAATATTCTTCTTTTTATAAAAATTTCATAGACACTGACAAGAACAACTTGTGAAAATAGTTTGGAAGTATCTATGTTGGCTGGTATGGTATCTAAAGTGTGCTTGATCTTGGCTTGTTTTGGAAAATTAACTAGAACTATAATAAATCATTATATCTATTTTGATATGATATACCTTATGTTATCGAAATATAGAGTATATTCATGGGCTGTTTTTCTTGTTTTGATTATATTTTTGATTATCTTCTTTACTTTCAAGGAGAGATCTCAAATCCAAGATTTAGTAGCTGATAATGTTAAAAATTATTTTCATAAGATCTTAAAACAAAAGGAGCAGTCACTTTTATCTTTGGCAATAGCTCTTGGAGAGAACAGTAGTATAAAAGAGTCTCTTTTAGAAGATGATGAACAAAGAGCAAAAGAGCTCTTAATTAATACTGCTAATAAACTGAATAAATTTCCGATACTTGAGAATTTAAAGCTTCAAATCATCTCAAAAAATAGATATCTCTTTGCTAGAAGTTGGGATAGTGCATTTGAAGGTTTTCCGCTTTGGTGGTTTAGGGATGATATGGACGATAAAAAAAGTATTAAAAAGCCAAAGTCCGGTATAGAGATTGGTATGATGCTTACTATTAGAGCAACTGTTCCAATCATCAAGAATGATAAAAGTTTGGTGGGATACCTTGAAGCTATTGAACTTTTAGATCATATCACCTCAAGACTTAGAGAAGATGGTATTGAGTTAGTCGTCTTAATGGATAGAAGATATTTAAAAGAGGCATCTTTGATGAGAAATAATGAGGTGGTAGATAACTTTGTCGTGGCAAATTCAAATGCGAGTGCTAATTATGTACGAATGATAAAAAATATACCATTATCAAAGCTTCAAACAAGACCTATGATGATCGATGGGCTCTTTTTTATCTTAGAGCCGATGTTAAATTCAAATGGAAAATTGCTTGGATGGTTTTTACTCATTTTGCCTCCAAATAGCTACAAAAACTTTACAAATGAGAGTGTTGGAATTTTTAAATACAACAATATCTTTAATCAAAATCTAAATCATGTAGTTAGATTTTGGCAAAGTAGTGAGAAAGAAGATGAAGTTTATAAGAGTCAATCCGATAAAGAGTTGATACAGACACTTCCAAAACTAAGAGATGAAGATAGAGTTATTTACCTTCAAAAGGCTAGAAAGATTTTAAAGAATTACAAGAAAGATGAGTTGATTGATATCATCTTAAAAAGTGCCAACCATACAAAAAAAGTGGGAGAGATAAGGTGAGAATTTTAATAGTAGAAGATGAGAGATCATTGGCTGTGAGTATGAAAGAGATTTTGGAGGATGAGGATTATAAAGTAGATATTTGTTCTCATTCAGATGAAGTCTTGGATGCACTTCATAACAAGTCATATTCTTTGATGCTACTTGATGTAAATATCCATGGGATTAATGGATTTGAGTTATTAAAGAGTATTAGAGAAAAAGGTGATACAACACCTGCTATCTTTGTGACATCGCTCACAAGCATAGATGATTTGTCTGTTGGATTTGAGAGTGGATGTTGTGATTATATTAGAAAACCTTTTGAGATGGAAGAGCTAATATTGAGAGTTGAAAATGTGATAAAAACAAGATACAAAAATCAAAGTCAATACGAAGTTTCACTACCTAAAGGGTATATCTACAATATCAAAAAACTAAAACTTTACAAAGAAAAAGAGGAGATTGCTCTCACAAAAACTGAAGTTAAAATCATAGAACTACTGCTTCAAGAAAGAGGTAATGTCGTCTCGCTAGAGAGATTTAGCGATGAGATTTGGGAACACTCTGTTTTAGAGGCAAATGTTAGAGTTCAAATCAATCAACTAAGGAAAAAAACCGATAAAGATTTGATAAAGAATATTCGTGGATTAGGATATAGCATTGATTCTTGATTCTTCAAAGTTTGCTAAAAAATCTGCATATTATTATACAACTGTTATCTCAGTCATATTGATAGCACCTCTTATTGCATATATTTCTATTTTATTGAAAATTGAGGAAGCGAAGATCAATCTACTGCTTGAGAAAAAAGCACAAGCTATAATAAAATCGATGGATAGTTATGATGTAAATCGTCAAAAATATTACAATTTCCCTAAATTTGAATCCTTTAAGGCTGGTCTTTATGAGGATAATTTCAAAGCTGTCTTTACTCAGATAAAAGAAGAGTTTTTAGATCATAAAAGTGGTTTTCATCATAGTGGTGATTTTTACTACTATATAGTTCCTCTTCCAAAAGGATTTTATTTTAACTCTAGTTATCTTGTAGTATCAAAGAAGTATTTTCCTACAAAGATCTATCTCTTTGCCATTGGTATATTTAGTTTGATAGTACTATTTTTATATCTGTTTTCAAGATATATTTTAAAAAAGTTCTCAAAACCTTTTGAGGATTTAAACTCAGATTTAGATCGCTTCATTAGGGATTCGATGCATGAAATCAATACACCACTAAGTATCATTAACATAAATAGTGATCTTGCAAATAAAAAGATGGGAGCAAACAAATATCTAAAGAGGATCAAAGCTGCATCAAAGACACTCTCAACCATATATGATGATATGGATTATCTTATCAAAAATGAGAGAGTGCTTTATCAAAAATCTATTATAGATTTTTCTAAATTCTTGCAAGATAGAGTTGACTATTTTAGTGAGATAGCTTATCAAAAAAATATCAAGATTGATACTATGATAGAAGAGAATATAACTATCAACTTTAACAGCACGAAACTTCAAAGAGTGATCGACAATACTCTCTCAAATGCTATAAAATACAGTTATGATGATAATAAAATTGTCATTACACTAAAAAAGGATAAGAACAAGATCATTTTTAGTGTTGAAGATTTTGGAATTGGCATAAAAGATACAAAAAAGATTTTAAATCGATATTATAGAGAAGATCACCAAAAAGGTGGTTTTGGTATCGGTCTTGATATCGTAAAACAGATAGTCGATAAACATCATATAAAAATGGAAATCGAATCAACTCCAAATAAAAATACAATCTTTAGGTATATCTTCAAAATAGATAACAAATAACAAAAACTTATCATTTCTTTACACAAATTTTACAATAACCCGTTATACTTTCATTATAAATTGTTATAAAAGGAGAATTTATGAGAAATGAAAGTGCTACAACTTCACTAAAAGTTGTACTTAGTGCTTGTATCTTGGCAGTCAGTGTTCATGCAGCAGATCTTAGCTCTAAAGTTGAACGACCTGATGCTAAAAAGATTATTGAAAAAGATGCACTAAAACCAGCTAAAAAATATGATATGCCAAAGGATTGCGTAAGCAGTGATCCTAAAGTTATAGCAATTGGTGAGTATATATTCCATAATCTAAATGGTAAAAAAGCGAAGAAAAAACCACCTGAAGGCTTAGCCAAATTTGTAGAAAAAAATGGCAAAAAAAAGCCAAAGCAGTATGGAAACTGTGTTGCTTGTCACAATATAGAAGGTGCTGTAGGTGCTGGAAATATTGGACCAGATCTTCATGCTTATAAGAAGAATTTTATAGATTCAAAGGCAAGAGATGCAAGTTATGTATATCAACAAATTGCTGATAGCAGAATCAATAATAAAGATTCAAGAATGACTATCAATCTAACAACCGGTCTATTAAATGAAAAAGAGGTATGTGCTTTAACATCATATATCTTAAGTGAAAAAAAATAAGGAGTATATAATGAAAAGAAGAAATTTTATGATAGGTTTAGCTTCAATTGCCCCAGTGGCGACTGTTCTAACACCAGCACTATTGAGTGCAAAAGATGAAAAACCAAAAAGTCCAAATACAATGGATTTAGAGACTGCATTAAAAGCCATCACAAACGGTAAAGAGGTTAAGAGTTCAGACAAGATAAAACTTACTGTTCCTGAAATTGCAGAAAATGGTGCTGTGGTACCGGTTAAAGTCGAAGTAGATCATCCAATGGATAAAGACAATTATGTTCAAGCTATTCATATCATAGCAACTGGAAATACAAATGTCAGATCAGTAGATGCAATGCTTACACCTTTGAATGCAAAAGGTTATTTTGCTACAAGAATCAAGCTTGGTAAATCTCAAGATGTAATGGCTTTGGTGGCTTTAAGTAATGGTGAGTTTTTGAGTACCAAAAAGCCTGTTAAAGTGACAATCGGCGGATGTGGTTGATAAAAAGATTTAAAAAAATAGAAAAATTTAAGGAGAAATAATTATGGGAAAAGCACTAGTAAAAATAAAACCGAAAAAGTATAAAGTTGGAGATATTGTAAAGGTGGATTTTATAGCAATTCACCCAATGGATACAGGAATGATAAAGGATAAAAAAACTGGAAAAGTTATACCTGCAAAGTATATCAATTCAGTTGAGTTTTTCTTTAATGACAAATCATTTACAAAGCTTGTCGTATGGGAGACAGTTTCGACTAATCCATACTTTTCAGTCAATATGAAAGTAACAGAACCTGGTCTTATAAAGGTTGAGTATAAAGATAATACTGGCGAGAGTGGAGTTGCTAAGAAAAAAGTGAAGCCAAAAGCTGCATAAAAAGGAGAAAAGATGAAAAAGTTAATATTTATCTCTTCTATATGCATCATGTCTCTTTATGCTACGGACAGTACACAGTTTAGTATGTCAGCAGCTGATAAGGCTATGTATGAAGAGATGCTTGAGAATAATCCAGCAGATATATTTGTAGCTGATGGAGGAGAGATCTTTGATAAGTTAATCGGAGAGAAAAAATTGGCAGAGTTTTTGGGAGTGAGTGAGAAGGAACTTCCAAAGTATATCGCCGGTTTTCCAAGATATGTAAAAAAGCTTGGATTTGTAGCTGGTTTGGATCAGGTGATACAAGCAATACTTGCAAGTGAAGGTAAAGAAGTTCCAAAATTAAAAAGCAAAAAGATGTTTAAACTTTTGGCATATGTGAAATCTCTTGCAAATGATGAGCCAATCAATATAGATGTTAATGCCGATGAGCATATAAAAGAGGCTTACAAGCTAGGCGAGAAAATTTATACTACTCCAAGAGGAGGTAGAGGTTTGGCATGTCTTAGTTGTCACTCAGAAGCAACTGTAGGTATGGCTCTTAGAACTCAAATACTTCCAAATCTAGGAAAAGTAAAATCAGGAGCTACTTGGCCGGCATACAGAATGACAAAATCATCTCTTAGGACTCTTCAAAGAAGATTTCAAGGGTGTATGAAAAATGCTCTTCAAGCTGTGATTCCTATCGGATCTGATGAGATGAATGGACTTGAAGTATATGTAACAAATATGGCAAAGGGTAGTGAAATAGCAATCCCTGGTCTAAAAAGGTGATCTAATGGAAATTGATAGACGAGATTTTATACAGATTGTCGCTTCACTTGGACTTTTAAGTCTAGGTGGCGGGACAACTTTGAGTGCATCTGAAGCTAAAGAGAAGTTGAAAAATTTCTCTTTTAAGGATATTATGGAGTTTAAGCCAAAGGGTAAGGCTAC
>CAZYJF010000010.1:6768-14560 GCA_964647715.1 uncultured Sulfurospirillum sp.
GATAGCATCAAGAAAGAGAGAGGCGAAAAAAATGTTCTGCTTCTTGATTCTGGTGATACTTGGCAGGGAACTGCAGTGGCATTAAAGACTAAGGGTGAAGCTATCGTAGATGCTCAAAACTACCTTGGTGTTGATGTGATGGTTGGACACTGGGAGTTTACTTACGGAAAAGAGAGAGTTCTTGAGCTTATCAAAAAGCTAAAGGGTGATTTTATCTCTCAAAATGTTGTAGATGATGATCCTTTTTCTGATGATTTTGAAGAGTTGGTTTTCCCTCCATATACGATAAAAGAGGTAGGTGGAGCAAAGATAGGAATTATTGGACAATCCTTTCCTTTTACCTCTACTGCTAATCCCAAAAAGTTTACTCAAGGTTGGAGTTTTGGTCTTAGACATGAGAGTTTACAAAAATATATTGATGAGTTAAGAAAAGAGAAAAAGGTTGATGTAGTTATCGTCCTTTCTCATGATGGTTTTTCAGTAGATCAAGAGTTAGCAAAGAAGATAAAAGGTGTTGACTTTATACTAAGTGGACATACTCATGATCCTTCACCAAAGCCTATTATTGTAAATGATACAGTTATTTTGATTGCTGGTAGTCATGGAAAATATATAGGAAGGTTGGATCTTGATATTGAGAATAAAAAGCTTAAAGATTATAGCTTCAAGCTTATACCAATTGCCTCAAATTTGATTCCTGCAGATAAAGAGGGAGAAGAGTTAGTCGCAAAGCTCTATAAGCCATATGAGAAAGAGTTGAATGAAGTATTAGGAACTACAAAAGGACTTCTTTACAAAAGAGATACCTTCTATTCTACTTTTGATGCACTAATAGGTAAGGCAATTCAAGAAGAGATGAAGAGTGAGATAGTTTTTACCCCTGGGTATCGTTGGGGAACGACACTTCTTCCTGGGGATAAGATCACAAAAGATAATGTCTATGAGATGACTGCTATCACATATCCTGAAGTTTATACATTTGAGCTAAAGGGTGAGAAGATTGCAAAACTTTTAGAGGATATCGCAGATAATGTCTTTAACTCAAACCCACTCTATCAACAAGGTGGGGATATGAGTAGGCTTACGGGAGTTAGTTACTCTATCAAGGTTGGCGAAAAGTCAGGTCAGAGGATCAGTGATATTAAAGTAAATGGTAAAGATTTAGACCTCAAGAAGAGTTATGTCGTCTCATCATGGGGAGGTAACTTACAAAATGCAGGTGAAAAGCTACAAGAAAAGAAGATTAGAGCTGTCTATGAAATAGTTGCTGATTATATCAAAAAGAAAAAAGTTGTCGATATCCCATTAAAGTCAAATGTGAAGGTTGTCGATTTTGCTTGTGGTTGCCCTAAAAAAGGTGCGACTTGTTCATAAAATGAGGAGGATTAGATGAAAAAGTTTAGTAAGATTGCAGCAGGTTTGGCTTCGCTATTGTTACTAAGTGTTAGTGCAAATGCTGGTTATACGATAAAGAAAAAAATAGGTGATGTGGATACAAAATTTGTGATATTTGGATTTTCACAATTAGAAGCAAGGGGTGGTGATGGAATCATCAAAGATGGTGATGCAGCTGTAAAATTTCAAGCTCAAAGGATTAGACTTGGAACAAAGTATATAGCAGGTCCTCTTAGAGGAAAACTATTTTTAGATTTCAACCAAGATCATGGGAAAAAAGATGAGATTGGTGTTCCAAAGATGATAAAAGATGCATTTGTCAGTTACTTTGTCAGTAATAAATTGGCTGTAAAGCTAGGAGCTTTGAAGATGCCTCATGGTATGGGATTTACCATTCCTGGATGGAACCTTGATGTTGTTGAGAGAGGATTTGACAAAGCTTTGGCGATGGAGAGAAATATGGGACTTATGATCTCAGGTCGAGGTATCGGTTATGAAGATCAAGTAGATAAGAAGTTTTATAAAGCAAATGGACTTGAGATGGGTCATGAAAGACCATGGGTAGGATTTGGTTATGATCTAATGATTGCAAATCAAGCAGGAAGAAGTGCTGCTGTTACTAAGGCTAAACCAGGGCTTGATAACTCATATGCTGCTAGATTGATGTATGATTGGTATGAGGATCTTCATACTGAAATCTCTTATGGTGTATCAAAACAAGCTGGTGGTAAAGGTAGTGATGATTATAAATCTCTTAACTTTGGTATAGATTCACATTTAAAAGAGGGGAATTTGAAGTTTGAGATGTTTAGGTCAGAAAATCTAAAGGGCGTAACTGGATGGGATGAGAATACCTATTCTGCAACTGCTACTTACTATGTAACTCCTGTGGCAGAACTTGCTATAAAGCATATTCAAGGAGAGTCAGATAAGGGTGGAGTTTCTACAAAACTAGGAAATACCTATCTAGGGCTAAACTACTATATAGCTCCATTTGATGCCAAGATGAGCAGAAGTGCAAAGAGAAAGAGAAATGCACATAGAGTTCAGCTCAATTATGTTTTAGCTTCTGGTGATAAAGATGATTGGAATGGATTAAAAGGTTACAAAGATAATGCATGGTTAGTGCAGTATCAGTATAAATTTTAGAGGGAATGAAACTTATGTTTAAAGTTGTATTGACAGTTATTTTGTTTTCACATTTACTCTTTGGCGATGGTGGCAAGGAGATCTTTAAAAAGAAGTGTGAAAGTTGTCATGTGAGCTATATTTCTAACAAACTATTAAGAGAGAACTTTATGGAGTATAACAATACGAAGTTAAAGTTAAAAGCTCCAACTTTAAACATGATCTCATTTAGGTTAAAAGAGGTGATTGGTAATCGTGATTTTGATGCAGATATGCACAAGTTTGAGGTAGTTGAATTTATCAAATCATATGTAAAAAAGCCAGATCAAACTAAGAGTAAATGTATAAAGAAAGTTTTAGAGGTTTTTCACACTATGCACTCTATGAAGGGTAAGATCAGTGATGAAGAGCTTCAAAAGGTTGCTGAGTATATTTACAATTATGATGCAAAAGAGCTAAAACAAAAGGGTGAGAATGAAAAGTTTTTATCTCTTTTGAAAGAGGCAAAAAAGCAGGATAAGATTATATTGGTTGAGGCTACTAGTAGCTTTTGTCACTATTGTAAAAAGATGGATAGAGAAGTTTTATCTAGTGAAGAAGTTAAAAAGCTTTTAGATAGTAAATTTTTGATCTTAAAAGTTGATCTATACAAAGATAAAATTCCTCTAGGCATACAAGTTAGTGTTACTCCTACTTATATCTTTATCGATAAGAATAAAAAGTTATTGGATATCGTTAAGGGAGTATGGAGCAAAAAAGAGTTTATCGATATTTTAAAAAGTGTGGAGGGGAAAAGATGATCAAGAGATTTTTGATAATTTTTTTATTCGTGCTTGGTTATGGAGTATGTGATACTGAGTTTGCAAAGCCATTGCCGAGTATTGAGCATCCAAGACAGTTTGTTTTTCCTGTGACCTCAGATAATGAGAATGAGATCTCACATGTGCTCTCATCAGCAAGCAATGTGATGAAGTTTTATGGGCCAAATAAGTGTGAAGTAGCGATTGTCTGCTACTCAAAAGGGATAAAGACAATTTTAAAAGATGCTCATTTTTTTGATAAGGATATTCAAAAGAAGGTTAGATCACTGATGACTTATGATGTAGAGTTTATCGCATGTCAAAATACGCTAAACACATATCACATCAAAAAAAGCAGTGTGATGAAAGATGTAGAGTTTGTAACAGCCGGTATTGTCGAACTGATTGAGAGACAAAAAAGAGGCTGGACATATATAAGACCATAAAGGAGAAAAGATGAAAAAGATAATTGCATTTATAACAATGCTACTAATGCTAAGCACATTGAGTGCAAATAGTGATCTATTGATATATAAGATAGATAATAAAGATAAAAAGTTTTCGGCAAAGAGTGTTGAGGATGGATTAAAAAAGAGTGGAATTACTGTCTTGGTAAACAGGGATATGAATGGACCTTTTATCAAGCAGTTTAAAAAGAGTTCATTTGATATCTATCATCTAATTACAGCATATGATAAAAATATATCAATCAAGCTGGTAGAAAAAGAGCCGCTAAGTGGGATATTTGTACCATTTTCTATGGGTGTGTGGCAAAAAAAGGGTGATAATAACTTCTATGTTTCAGTTTTAAGTAGTGATGGTATGAGTAAAATTGTAGGGGCTAATAAAGATCTGTATAAAAAACTAGAGAGTAAAATTCAAAGTGCTATAAAAACAGCTTTGCCAAATGCTACTTTGATAAAACCTGAATATAGCCCAATACCTACTGATAAGAAGTTGATCTCAAAATTTGAGAGTGAAGTTGATGATGATGAGGCAGATGACAATAAAGATGAGTTAGAGATGGTATTTGAAAGCGGTCTTAAGCCGATTGGTTTTATCAAAGCTGGTCAATTATCATTTGGTTTTGATTTAGATGAGGCAAAAAACAATGATTTTGAATTTTATGATACATTTTCCATGTGTAAATTAAAGGTGATTTATAATATCGCTCAAACTAGACCAGAGGCTGGAGCTTTCGCACCCTGCACTCTTGCAATATATCATAAAAACAAGACAAATAAAACCACTATTGCATTTCCAAATGTCTATAACTGGATATCAACTCTCTCACTCAAAGATAAAAAGCTTGTTGAGATCTTAACCAAGGCTCAAAGCGATATAGAGAAATTGATAAAATCTACTTTAGAATAGGATATATTTGATTGTGGCAAATTTTGCCACAATCTATTTTCTCCTCACAAATACTTCATTTATAAAATCTTTCTATTTTTAGGTAAAAACTGTAATATTTTAACTTTTTATCTTCATAAATATAAAAAATTGCCGATATATATCAAACTAGAATACTATATAAATGAGGCAGAAAATGAAAAAATTGATAGAAATTATCAAAAAAGATTTGTACAGATATGATGGTGCAAGTTCTCCAAAAGAGTTGCTAAAGGCATATATTACAGAAGTTGGTGCAAATTATATGGTTTGGTTTAGAATCACTCAAAGATTTCCAAATATATTGACTAAAATGATACTTAGAAGAAAGATGATTAAGTATGGTATAGAGATCTATCATACAACAGAAATTGGTGAAGGTTTTTATATAGGTCATTTTGGTGGAATTGTTGTGAATCCACTTGTAAAGATAGGTAAAAATTGTAATATATCACATGAAGTTACTTTAGGGTTAGGCATAACAGAAGATGATAGAGGTGTGCCAACTATCGGCGATAGTGTATTTATGGGTCCAGGAGCTAAAATATTTGGAGATATAGATATCGGTAACAATGTAGCAATAGGAGCAAATTCGATCGTTACAAAGAGTTTTGGGGACAATATCACAATAGCAGGAGTTCCTGCTAAAATCGTATCTGATAGAGGATCATTTGATTATATTAACTATACTCAAGATGAACTGCTTGAAAGTAGTGACAAAAAATTCTCAGATCGTATCAAAGAAAAAGAGGGTGCTATCACTCAGTAGCACCCTAGATATCTTGTTCAACTATCTCTTTAAATCTATTAAAGTAGATATTGGACATCTCTTGTAGATCTTGATTGATGTCGTTACAGATAAATTTGCTAGAGTTATTAACTGTACCAATTTTTTCTACCTTAATATCGCTCTTTTTTGCAAACTCTTCAAATGCCTTTTCATCTTCAACTTCGACAATGGCTCTTGAGAAACTCTCACTAAAAAGATCTCTTTTCTTAGCTAGATCTATTTTTGCCTCAAGTCCAAATCCTGACTTGATAGCCATCTTAGAAAGTGCAATAGCTATACCACCGACATTGATATCTTTTGATGAGAGTAAAAGATTATTTTTATTTGCTTCTATGATAAAGTCCCAAAGCTTTAACTCTTCATTTAGATCAAGCTTTGGAAGTACTCCCTCTACTTTGTTATATAGCTCTTTTAGATATAAACTTCCACCAAATTCACTTTTAGTTTCACCAACTATATATACAGAGCTTCCTGTCTTTTGAAAATGTGAACTTAGAGTTTTAGAAGCATCATCAATCACTCCAACAGTAGCAATAGAAGGGGTAGGAAATACACTCACTCCTTCAGTTTCATTATAGAGTGATACATTTCCACTCACAACTGGAGTATTTAAGCTCTTACAAGCCTCTTTGATCCCCTCACATCCCATAGCAAACTGCCACATTACCTCAGGATTTTCAGGATTTCCATAATTTAGACAATCTGTAATCGCTAATGGTCTTGCACCACTCATGGCTACATTTCTTCCACTCTCAGCCACAGCAGCTGCCGCACCATTTTTGGGATCGATATAGCAAAATCTAGGGTTACAATCGCTACTCATAGCTACACCCTTTTTGCTATCTTTAATCCTAACGACACTAGAATCCAAGCTTCCTACACCTTTAATGGTATTTGTCTGTACCATCGAGTCATATTGGTCATAAATCCAAGACTTATCTACAACTTCAGCTGATCTTAGTAAGCTTTCAAAGGCTTTATTGTTATCTATCTTTTCTAAATCATCAAAGTTGAATTTTGCAATCTCATCTAAATATGCCGGTCTTTTGATAGGTCTGTCTAAAATAGGTGCCTCTTCAGTGATAGGATCAACAGGAATATCTCCAACCAAGTCTCCATGCCAAAAAAGCTCCATTCTACCAGTATCTGTAACCTCTCCTATGATTGAAGCATCCAAATCCCACTTATTGAAAATATCCAAGATCTCTTGTTCACTTCCCTTTTTTGCACAAATTAGCATTCTCTCTTGTGATTCACTAAGCATAAAATCATATGGAGTCATTCCCTCTTCCCTAGCAGGAACTTTGTCAAGATGCATCTTCATACCGCTTCCACTTCTTCCAGCCATCTCAAAACTACTTGAAGTTAGTCCAGCTGCACCCATATCTTGGATACCTACAACCAAATCTGTCTTAAATAGCTCCAAACAAGCCTCAAGCAAAAGCTTCTCAGCAAAAGGATCACCTACTTGTACTGTAGGTCTTAGAGATTTGCTATCTTCAGTGAAGCTATCACTACTCATAACAGCCCCACCAAGTCCATCTCGTCCAGTTTTACTACCTACATAGATAACTGGATTTTCAACTCCCTCAGCTTTACCGTAAAAGATCTCGTCACTTTTGCATACTCCAAGGGTAAAAGCATTTACCAAGATATTTCCATTATATGCATCATCAAAAAAGGTCTCACCACCGATAGTTGGGACACCCATACAGTTACCATAATCACCAATACCAGCAACTACTCCTCGTACAAGATATCGTTGGTGTCTTCCTATGTCATCGTCTTTATTGATATTTCCAAATCTAAGAGAGTTTAAGTTTGCAACTGGTCTTGCACCCATAGTAAATATATCTCTTAAAATTCCCCCTACTCCTGTTGCTGCTCCTTGATAAGGTTCTATGAAACTTGGGTGGTTGTGGCTCTCCATCTTAAAGACAGCAGCATTACCATCACCGATATCAATCACTCCTGCATTTTCACCAGGCCCTTGAATCACCCAAGGTGCCTTGGTAGGAAAACCATTTAGGTACTTTTTAGAAGATTTGTAAGAGCAGTGCTCACTCCACATCGCAGAAAAGACACCTATTTCTAAGAGATTTGGCTCTCTTTTTAAAATCTTTTTTATATGTTCATAATCCTCTTTACTTAACTTGTGAGATGCTAAGATTTCATCGATATTTTGCACGGATATCCTTTTTATATAGTTGAAAGATTTTACTATAATGAAGATAAATAGGGGATTAAATAGATGGTGCGATCGGGGGGATTTGAACCCCCACACCTT
>CAZYJF010000011.1:0-3321 GCA_964647715.1 uncultured Sulfurospirillum sp.
ATTTGCCAACTCTTCAAAAGAGTGAGGAGGGTTTTTAAGCTTTGAGCTATCATAAACAAAAGCAAAATAACTATAATCAAACGGTGTAAAGTTTGGATCACTAAAGTCAAATGGTAGTTTTAAATTACTCTCATCTAAGTTGTGTGGAGCAAAGAGAGCTGTTTTATTTGCTATATCAACTGTTTGTGAATCTATCCCAAGAAGTACATCAGCTTTTGTATCTTTATTTTCTAACTCTATCTTTCTTAAAGCTCCGATAGAACTAGGAATACCTACAAATTTTAGCTTACAGTTATGCTTTTTCTCAAATATCTTTTTGATTTTTGGAGCTGTTCCCCATTTGGCACTAAAGGCATCATAGGTATAGACTGTAAGTGTAGGCAGATCCTCTTTGACCGGTTTTGAACAAGCAAAGAGGATAAGTACAAAAACTAATAGGAGCTTATGATTCATAAACGATACTCTACCTTAATAGTCATAAGAGAGTGTTAAACCGTAAGTTTTTGGAGCACCTTTTTGAGTATATGTCTCTACTGCATACCCTTTGGCAGGATTATTTCCAAAACTTCCAAAACCTCTTACTTCATAATCTTCATCGCTTAGGTTTCTACCCCAAAGACTCAATGCCCACTTACCATCAAATATAGTAGCAGATGCATTTATGAGAGTATAAGATGAAGCTTTTGCATTGTGACGATTTGAGAAGTAGTAACTCCCTTTACCCTCGATATCAGATGAGAGTTTGATATATTCACCTACAAAGTAATCAACTCCTATGTCGTATTGATATTTTGGTGATTGTGCAGGGGCTCTTCCTTCTACATCGATTGAGTCAGGATTTGGATCTTTGTATTCGTCAAATTCAGCCTTCAAAAGACCAATAGATGAGAAAAATCTCAAAGAATCATTTGCTTGAAAAGTGATCTCAGACTCCAATCCATAGTAATGAGTCTTAGCTGCATTGGCTATAAAGTCGATAAACTCACTACTTCCGTCATCTCTTAAGTTTACCATTGAGCTTTTTACCTGCTGATCTTTTCTCTTTCCGTAAAAAAGATTTAGCCTACTTTTTAATCTATCTCCTAGATGACTTGAGTTCAATCCTAGATCAAGGTTATAAAGAGATTCAGTATCAAAGCTTCTTGCATTTTTTGGAAGTGAATTATTTGGATTTACTCCACCTGGTTTATAACCCTTTGATAGTGCGATATAAAATAGTTTATCTTTTGAAGCTTGATATTTTAGTCCTATTTTTCCACCACTTAGAGTTTCGTCACTCTCAATCTTTAACTTATCTTTATCATTAAAATCTGACTCCCATCTCTCAGCTCTAAGACCTGTAATCAATGTTAATTTATCTTTCAACTGCGTGTCAAACTGTGTATATAAAGCCATATTTTTGGTTTCATAAGAGCTAGTATAAGGAGTATCAAGATAGGTATAAATCCTCTTTAAATCCTCACTAAATGTTTTATAATAGACACCCACAGTCCAATCAGTACTACCATTGAAAATCTTCCCGCATTTATCTGATACCACTCTTATATCTGCATCAAACTGATCTCTATCTCTTTTATATCTGTCCGTTGAACTATAAGGTCCTAGATCATCACTAAATTCACCCTTATATGACCAATCTTCATCATATCCGTAATCAACTTTGCTCTTAGATCCACTGATACTTGTGACTATGTGCATATTTGGATTTATCTGGTAGCTTGATTTGATAGATAATCCATCTAACTTTTGCTTGTCAAATCCAGGTTCATCTGCATGTGAGACTCTACTGCTATCAAATGTCCAATCATCATAGCCATTATCCACATCTACATGCAAAAAGTGCAAATCTATAGTATGAGAATCACTAAGAATCCACTTTAATGCACCTTTGAAACTAAGTTCATCGATATTGCTTGTATCATCTTTGTGCAAGAAGCTGTTTTGCATAAAACCATCACTCTTTTTTTGGTAGAGAGATACTCTTCCAAGTAGTTTGTCTTTTATGATAGCACCACCACCTGCGATACCAAAGCTGTTTGTGTTATAGTTTCCAAGACTTCCTTCTATATGAAGCTCTGGTAGATTTGTAGCTTCATTGCTTTTTGCTACTATCACACCTGCTAGTCCATTTGCTCCAAAAGTAGTACCTTGAGGACCTCTTAAAACCTCTATCTGCTTAAGATCAAAAGGAGTCAAAGCCAATGCACTTTGAGATATGTCTATACCATCAAGTATAAGACCCACACTTGGATTTACAGGATTGATAAATTGACTTCTCTCTCCTATACCTCTTATCTGAAAGTAGTGGGCTCTTGAAGCTCCACTTGTATAATTGACATTGGCAACTTTTCCTAAGATATTCTCTATTGGTTCGTGGCTGTGTTCATCCAATACTTCACTAGTTATTACACTCAAAGAACCTATAGCTTTTGATAGCTGAGTATCTCTAAAGTCTGAAGTTACTACGATAGAGTCTAGATTTTCTGCATTTGCAGATAATGATATCAGTAGTGATATAAACAGTGTATGTCTGATCTTTGTCTTTTTCATGATATGAAATTCCCTTTTGTATAAAATTTTTGCTAATTTTGGATTGAAGAGTGAAACATTGACAGTTTTTCTCTTCCTTACGCTGGAATGACCCAGATCAAGTTCACGGGATTGGTAAATCCATCTCAGCCCTTAGGCACCCCGAGAGAAATCGATACAAAGATTGTAGATAAAAGAGGATAAAAGTTATCTGAAAAACTACCCTTCAAGAAGAGTTTGATACCATTTTAGGATGGATATTAAAGATTTTAAATTTGCAACAGTTATTACAGGTGGAATAGCCACTGGAAAAAGTACAGTTTCATCTATCTTAAAAGAGTTAGGCTATGAGATCATCGATGCAGATAAGATAGCTCATATATTACTTGATCTAAAACGATATGAGATAGCAAATATTTTTGGTAGAGAGTACTTAAAAGAAGGTGGTATAGATAGAGCAAAGCTTGGTAAATTGATATTTAGTGATAACGCTAAAAGGAAAAAATTAGAGTCATTTTTACATCCCCTAATAAGAGAAGAGTTACTAAAGCAAGCAGGGGCTTTGGAGGAGTGGAAGAGAGTATTTTTTATCGATATACCACTTTTTTTTGAAAAAAGCGATATCCATGCAAATAGAGTTGCACTAGTTTATGCCCCAAAAGATTTACAGATAAAGAGGATGAGAAGTAGAGATAATCTATCAGACCAAGAGATAGAAGATAGATTAAAAGCTCAACTGCCAATCGAAGAAAAGTTAAAAAAAAGTGATATTATTATAGACAACAGTGGCAC
>CAZYJF010000011.1:3421-4491 GCA_964647715.1 uncultured Sulfurospirillum sp.
AGTGGAAATGATTTTGTCATATTTCATAGCTTCATCAAAGAGGATAGAAGTAAATTAGCTCAAAACTTGTGTGATAGACAAAAAGGTGTGGGAGCTGATGGGCTTATCGTTATCTTGCCTCATAATGCTTACGATTTTGAGTGGGAGTTTTACAACAGCGACGGAAGTGAAGCTTCGATGTGTGGAAACGGCTCAAGAGCAGCGGTGCATTATGCTTATCATAATGGTCTTGTTAAAGAGCCAAATATGAAGTTTCTAACAGGAGCTGGTGTGATAGAAGCTAGTATTGAAGATGATCGTATAGAAGTAAAATTAACTCAAGCCAAAGTTATTGATGATGTGATTGTAAGTGAGGGTAGAAAATGGAGGCTCATAGACACTGGAGTTCCTCATCTTGTCACTTTTGTAGATGATCTTGATATGTATAGCAAAGAGGTTTCAAGAAATCTTAGACAAGAGTACAATGCCAATGTAAACTTTGCAAAAATAGATCCAAAAACAAAGCATATATCAATAAGAACCTATGAAAGAGGTGTAGAAGATGAGACACTAGCTTGTGGTACAGGTATGGCTGCTGCTTTTTATAGTGCTTACTTAGATGGTGATGTATCAGAGAAAACACTTCTTTATCCAAAAAGCAAAGATGAACTGGAGTTGAGTTTAGTCGATGGATATATCTATTTTAAGGGGCAAGTAGAAGAAATATTTAACACTAATGTGACTTTTAAAAAATAACTAGGTATAATAACACAAAATAAAGCTAGTCAGAAGGAGAGATGATGAAAAGAGTTGTTATAAGTTCTGTTGTTGCGGGATTGTTGCTACTAAGCGGATGTGGTAAGAAGCATAGTGATGAGGGTGAAAAAGTTTTAAACGAGACTCATGAGAGTGTAGAACATGCAGTTGAATCAACAAAGGATAGAGTTGTAGATGCTCTTGATTCTGCAAAGCAAACTGCTCATGAAGTGGCTCACGAGGTAAAAGAGGGTGCTAAAGAGGTTGCTAGTGAAGCAAAAGAAGCTGTTACTAAGCATAAAGGTCCTGAAGATGAAGAGATGCATCCTCTACAA
>CAZYJF010000011.1:4591-14349 GCA_964647715.1 uncultured Sulfurospirillum sp.
CTATACTCTGAGATCTTAGAGATGAGAGCAAAATTGGCTCATGAAAGAGCTGAGCTTGCAAAAAAAGAGCTCGAATACGCTGAGATTAGAAGCAGAGCGAAGTAACTACAATCTTAACACCGATCTTTATCACTACTTAAGATCGGTGTAAATTTCCCCCAACTACATTTAAATGACAAAAGAGATATTTAGACTCGCTATTCCAAACATCATAAGCAATATTTCGGTGCCCTTGCTCTCAAGTGTAGATACTATCTTGATGGGACATCTCTCCACTGCTCATCTTGCAGCCATAGGTATCGCAAGTATGATCTTTGTATTTTTATATGGCAATTTTAACTTTCTTAGGATGGGAACTACTGGGATTTCAGCTCAATTTTTTGGTCAGGATGACAAAGTAGAGTTAGCAAATACTCTTTTTAGATCACTTCTTTTAGCTTTTTTCTTAGCACTTCTTTTATTTCTTTTTAGAGATTGGATATATCAAGTTTCTATAGATTTGATGAATGCTGATGAGAGTTATGAACCTTACATAAGAGAATATTTTGATATCAGAATTTATGCTGTATTTGCTCTTTTTGGTCAGCTTGCTATATTTGGGTGGTATTTTGGTCTTCAAGATGCTAAAACTCCGCTATATATCACAATAGCTATAAATATCATCAATGCTATTTTTAGTATCTACTTTGTAAATTATTTGGATATGGGTATAAAGGGAGTGGCATACGGTACTTTGATAGCTCAATATTGTGGGCTTTTCTTTGCTCTTTTTAGCTTGAAAAAGCATCAAAATATTTTAAAAAACTCAAGGGTAAAAGATATATTCGTAGCCACTCATCTGAAAAGATTTTTAAATATCAATAGTGATATCTTTATCAGAACTGTCGCATTGACCTTTGTTTTGGCATTTTTTTATTCACAGGCTGCAAAAGAGTCTAAAGAGCTTTTATCGATGATGGTTGTACTTCTTCAATTTATGATCTGGATGTCCTTTGCTATTGATGGTTTTGCAAATGCAACTGAGAGTCTAGTAGGTAAATACTATGGTAGCAAGCAGTGGGATAAATTTTACCAAGCAATTAAATTAAACTTCTATTATGCTTTTGTTTTTGCTCTTATTTTTAGTCTGATATATGCTTTTTTTGGTAGAGAACTTGTTGAGCTTTATACAAAAGATGAGGTTTTACTTGAGAAGATAGTGAGATTTTTACCACTTGTAGCTCTTTTGCCACTCATTAGCTTTTGGGCTTTTATATGGGATGGTGTATTTATCGGGATGACTGCATCTAAGGCTTTAAGAGATGTAGTATTATTGTCTATGGTACTTTTTTTACTGATCTTTTATCTATTTAGGACTTATGATTATGCTTTTGTTTTGTGGGTGGATTTTATACTGTTTTTTTTGTTTAGAGGTCTGTTTCAAAGCTACCTATTTTATAAAAAAAGGGAAAATCTAAGATGAACCTCTCGGATAAAATCAACAAATCCGAGAGAATCCAAAGGAAAGCTTAATCTAAACATTGACAAATCTTTTGACTGTCAAGGGTATTATATGAAATAAGTGTTACACTTTTGTTAACGCTTAATATTATGATTAGATATAATTTTAAAAATAGAATTTAGGAAAACTTTATGAAGAGATCTAAAATACTGCTTTTAGAGGATGATAATGAGCTAGGTAGTACCATCGTCGAGATACTTGAAGATGCTGGTTATGATGTAGATTTCGCCACTGATGGTACAGAAGCCGCAGATCTTACCTTTGACAATAGTTATGATCTGTATATATTTGATATCAATGTTCCTCAAATCAATGGTATAGATCTCTTAAAAGATTTAAGAAATGCAGATGACAATACACCTACCATCTATATCACAGCTCTAATTGATCTTGACTCCATCTCAAAAGCATTTGATGCAGGAGCAGAAGGATATATCAAAAAACCATTTATGCCAGAAGAGTTACTCATAAGAGTAGATGCCAAGTTAAAGCAAATTAGCTCTGATGTGATCAAGTACAAATCGATTGAGTATTATCCCTCAACTAAAGAGGTTTTTCTAAATGGCAAGATAGTATCTCTTGGAAGTGTTCAAATCAGAGTCTTTGATGCATTGATGAGAAATCTAGGAAAAACAGTTCTAAAAGAAAATCTCATAGATATCTTAGATCAACCCTCAGAATCGGCTCTTCGGGTAACAATCACAAAGATCAAACAAAAGCTTGGAGTTGATATCAAAAACATCAGAGGCTTAGGGTATATCATTGAAAAAGTATGAATTTGAGTCATATCTAAAGAGTTTTTTACTCTTTTTTATATCACTTAGTTCACTTCTTTTACTCTTCTTCTATTCAGACTATGAAAAGAGAGTAGAGTATCTAAAAGATGGTATCTTTACTCAAATGAGGCTTTGTAGCTTTGATCTTCAATGTTCTGATTTTAAGATAGATTTTGTAAACAAAGAGGGAAAAAATCCACTGTTTTTATATGAAAATGAGGATGGCTTTGTATCATACTTTGAGTTTTTTGGATCAAAAGATAGCTATATATCCATAAAATACCCTCTCCAAAAGTTCGAAGAAGCAAAGATGAATATATTTAGAATCGTTGCTATCGAATTTGCAAAGTATGAGTTGCTTGTAATTTTAATGTCCTTGCTTTTTTCCTTTTACTCGATGGGACCTATGAGAAAAGCTTTGCGTACTATCGATGAATTTATCAAAGATATCTTACACGATATCAATACTCCTATCACAACGATAGCCCTAAATAGTGCATTACTCAAAAAAGATGAGAAAAATAGACAAAAGATAGACAAGATAGATCTATCGATAAAAAGAATTCTAATGATGCAAGATAACCTTATTAGCTATCTTGGAGATATGCCCACTCAAATAGAAACATTTGATCTAAGGGATATGATCTTAGAGCAAAAAGAGTATTATAGAAGTATATATCCATCCATTAGATGGCAGATTGATGATAGAACTATGAAACTACATAGTAACAAGAAGATATTTTTGAGAATACTCTCAAATATCATGTCTAATGCTTCCAAATATAATAAAAAAAGAGGTGTGATAATAGTCAGGATAGATCCTAAAAGATCAATGCTTTGTATCGAAGATACAGGAGTTGGAATCAAAAATCCAAGCAAGATCTTTGAAAGATTTTACAAAGAGAGCGAAAGAGGAACGGGAGTAGGGCTAAATATCGTAAAGAAGCTTTGTGATGAGCTTGGTATAAAAATCAGTGTCGAAAGCGAAGTAGGGGTTGGCACGATATTTACTCTTGATCTAAAAAGCATTAGAGCTTAGTTTTTATTCGATAATATCCACACCCTACTCATGCTCTTTTTTTAGTGCTGCCGGAATGAAGTATCCTATCTCCTGTTTTTTCTTCTCATCAATTATAAGAGCGATATCTTAAATCTTGAAAAGTCTATTGATATCTTTTAGTGTTGATAATGTCAAATGAATCATACATATCCTTTTCCTTTTACATTTTGGTGATACATTATAGTATAAACTTAAAAATTGATTTTAGCTCTCATAAGTGTCAGGATTTTAGAGATATCCTTATCATAATTTCAGTGAAGTTTTATCATTTACATAATTATGGACAAGCAACTGTATGAGATTTTGATAACCTATACCGAGTTCTTTGGCTTTTGCTTTGATTGCTATGAGATCCTCTACACTAAATCTTATGCTTACCTGCTTCTTCTCTTTTAGTAGTTTTGAGTATTTTGCACTTTTAGTTAGAGATTTAACCTCATCTTGTAAATTTTCAACTGAAATCCACTCACCATCTTCTATCTCTTTTAATAGCTGTTTCTCTTTTTCATCTAAAACAATATCTTTCATTTTTTACCCTTTTTAAACTCTGAGTTTAGTTTTCTGCTTGGAATGATTGATTTTAAAAAATACTCATTTTGATTCTCTAAAAATGGGACATAACAGATATAATTATTCAACTCTACGATCAAAATCTTTTGGTTAGGATATCTATTTTGATTTGGATGAACTCTAATATCTAAAATATCCCCTTTTAGAATCTTATCCTCAACCATCTCAAAACTCAAATCTCTTGTGATTTTAAGAAGTTGATTTTTCTCTTCATTCCACCTTATTAATTTTTTCATCGTGTATAATTATATCTTTTTGTATATATGGTGTCAATATGTTTATCACAACTTAACCACTGTCGCTCCCATCCCTCCCATATTTGCCGGAGCATCGCTGAAACTTCTTACTCTTGGGTGTGTTTTTAGAAACTCTTTGACTCCATATGCCAACTTTCCACTGCCAATCCCATGATAGATGAGCACCTCCCC
Source organism: uncultured Sulfurospirillum sp. (assembly GCA_964647715.1). GTDB lineage: Bacteria > Campylobacterota > Campylobacteria > Campylobacterales > QNZT01 > QNZU01. Next base: position 8,927 of record CAZYJF010000011.1, read on the forward strand.
TAGACCTCCTAGAAGAGCATCAGATAGATATGCATCTAGTCTCTCCAAAGCCTCTTCGACTCTAAGTCCGTGAAGATCAAGCTCTACTGATAAAGAGGATGGTTTTTGGATAGTGATTTGAACCTTTGGTTTTGGTTTTTTGCTCTTTGGGATCTTTCTTAGTGAGCTAAGAGGTACTCTCATCTTGATTCCATCACATAAAATAGTAGCTTCATTCTTTTTGATAGAGATGATCTCCCCTTTTGAGTTTTGGTATTTGACATGATCTGCAATTTCCAACTTTTGTGGAGCAGTTTTTTCTTCTTTTAATCCTCTTGCCTCTTTTACTTTTTTGTCGGCGATATTTAGGGATTTGTGAATGGAAGAAGTGTTGTTTTCTTTGATAGCACTTTTAGCTTCATCTATCGCTTTTTGGTAGGCACTCTCAAGCCTTGCTATCTCTTGGTTTGTTCTTTGGAGTTCATTTTGTTTTAACTCCTTTAGGGAACTTTTTAGCTTGTCTATCTCCTCTTGCTCTTTTTTTATCTTTTGCAATCTTCTTTTTAAGTCAAGCTCCAAATCGATATTTTTTTGTATGAGATCATTTAGTGAAGCTTGATCTTTGCCATGCAGTTCATAAGAGGCTTTAACGATGTGAGGAGGTATGCCGTATCTCTTTGCTGTCTCAAAGGCATAACTTTTTCCAATCGTTCCCTCTAAAAACTCAAATGTAGGTCGCTCTCTCTCCTCATCATAAATTGCCGCTAGTAGCTCTACATTGTCATCTTTTGCCATCATGGAGGCTAGCTTTTTGTGGTGAGTTGTGACGATTAACTTGGCATCTTTTTGTGATAAATTCTCTAAAATAACCTTAAACAAAGATGCGGCTTCATCTGAATCTGTTCCAAGCTCGATCTCATCAACTCCAGCGATAAAATCTCTTTTAGAAAATAGCTTTGAAAACTCCTGCATCCGTCCTGCAAATGTAGAGATATCATTTTTTACTGATTGGGGATCATCGATGATAGCCTCTATACTTTTAAAACTCCCTATTGTAGAATTTGAGGCATTTATCCTCATAGGTATAAGATACTTTGCCATAAATACAGCACTCAAAATCGATTTTAAAAGCATAGTCTTTCCACCTGCATTGACTCCGGTGATTAGTAGTACATTTTTATCAAAGTTTAGATCGATTAAAACTGGATCAGAGATTGCTGGATGGGCGAAATCTTTAAGTCTTATATCTTTGCTTGATGAGGGCTTGATAAATTCAAGATCCTTTTCACGAGCGAGTTGAATTCTAGCTTGATAGTGATCTACTCTATCAAATTCACGGTTGATAAAGGAGAGAAATTTTAGATATTTTGAGAATTTATTTGAAATCTTCTTCTCATACTCATAGATAAGCATCTCTTTTTGACTTCTTAGATCAGCCTCTTTCCTTTTTAGATCACTGATGAGTTCTGGTACCACATAGAAAAACCCACTACTACTACGACTCACTACACTGCCCTTTAGAACTTGCGAAAAACCACCCCTTAAAAGAAGAGTCTCACTCTCATCTATGTAGTGGATTTGGGTATCTACAAGAAATGTGGAGAGTTTTGAGTTTCTCAAAAGTTTCCTCAACCTCTCTTTACTCTGATCTTTGTTTCTTTTTATCGATTGATTGATCTGCTCAAACCTCTCATCGACTGAATCTAGCAGGTTTCCTTTATCATCAAAATATAAAGATATATCATAGATCTCTTTTGGAATCTCGATCTTATTTAGCCAAGCTCTAATCTCCTCATCAAATCCCAGCTTTTTTAGGTAGATAAAGTAGCGAATGATTTTGACAAAAGCAAAGATCTCATAGAGTTTTAGTTTCCCTGAATGTCCAAGATATTGCAATGCACCATCTAACTCCATTATTTGTGGGGGAGGGTTAAAGTCTGTTTGAGATAGTTTGTTGATATATCTAAAGTGAAGCTTACTATCTCCCTCAAGAAATAGCTTCTTATCTCTAGCGAAGTAGGATTTTAATCTATCTATATGATCTTGCAGATCAAGCTTGGATACGAGAGTGCTCATTTGGGCAGTTTACACTGGGTGATAGCATAAGTTTTTCCGACAACTCCCTCTTTGGGGAAAAGTGAAGAAGTACCACTCTCATAGATGTAGGTTTTTTTATTTACTTTATGATCTTCACATATGAGATCATTCCCCTTTTTAAACTCCAAGATAAGTGGTTCGACTCTTTTTTGTGCACTCTCTACAAGCCACTCATATCCCCAAGTAAAGAGTATCGCTATGATAAAGATACTTATCGTAAAACCCTTTATTCTCTTTGGTAGATCATCTCTTCTTGCTATCAGTGCGATAATCAAAAGAGCAAGCAGTATGAAAATTATGTTCATATACATCTACACTTCTCCTCTTATCATATAAGTGATATCCCCAGCTCCCAAACCGATGACTAAGCCATCTTTTAAGGTAGCGATATCTTCTTCATCTTTGATGATGTGTATGCTGCTGTTTAGACTTTTTATCCTATCAGCAAAGATTGGCTCATACTTTCCAAAGTGCTCTTGAAAGTCGATATCCACTTTGCTCTCTCCTGCACTAAATACAGGCAAAATAACAAGATCATCCACTCCGGCAAAGCACTCCTTAAATCTGTCTAGATTATCAACTGTTCTTGAGTATTTGTGTGGTTGCCAAATAGCTGTTATCTTTTTGAGTCCAAGGAGTTTGGCATATTTTCTAGCTGATTTTATAGTCGCTTCAATCTCTGTGGGATGATGTGCATAATCATCGATAATCACATGAGAATCATCTCTTTCAATCACATCAAATCTCTTTTTGATTCCCTTGTAGTTTTTGAGTTTTTCTCTTACCTCTTCTAAAGAGTACCTAGTCATTGCCGCCAAAATCGCCAAAGATGCATTGACAGCTATATGATCTCCCACTCCATAAACCTCAAAAGTTCCCAAATCTTTCAAGACAAAAGAAGTGTAAGGCTCACCATCTTTTATGATGCTTTTTATCTCTTTGATATCTTGAGATGGATAGAGTCTAATCGCTTCTATATCACTAAGAGAGCTAAGAAATTCATCTTCGGCATTTATGACTTTGACTTTTGATTTTTTGATAAATGTTTTGTATGCATCATAAAACCTATCCAAGTTATGGTCGTAGTGTTCCATGTGTTCAGGCTCTGCGTTGATGACGATTGAAACTTGTGGAGTGATATTTAAGAAGCTAGAATCACTCTCATCTGCTTCAAAGACTAGATTTTGGCTATCTTTGTAGTTCATATTTGAGCCAAACTGCTTACTCTCAGCTCCTATCAGAAACGATCCATCTACGATAGAAGCTAACATAGCAGAAGTGGTGCTTTTGCCGTGGGCTCCAGCAACTGCAAAGATCTTTTTGTCTTTTAGTATGAAAGGAAGAGAATCTTTTCTAGAAAGCACTAGCATACCTTTTTCCTTGGCTTCAAGGAGTTCGACATTATCGTTCTTGATTGCAGCTGAGTGTATCACTATCGATTGGTTTTGGATGTTTGATCTTTGATGTGGTATCGATACTTTGATCCCTTCATCCCTTAAAGCTCTTGTGATGTGCGACTCTTTCATATCAGATCCACTCACAAGGTATCCTCTTTGTTTCAAAAACCTAGCAAGTGCCGAAAGACCAATCCCCCCGATACCGATAAAATGGATACTCTCAGCCATCAAGTGCCTCCTTGATTCTAATCAGTGCCTCTTTTGTAACTTGAGGCTCTTCTACTAGGGCAATTCTAATATGTTTTGTTTTAAACTCTCCACGACTTAGGAACGATCCAGGTAGCACTTTTAGATTTTTCTCCTTGTAAAGCCTTTTTGTAAACTCTAGATCATCATCCACCTCAAGCCAGATATAAAATGTCGAGTTTGGCGGGGTGAGTCCAAGGATTTGCTTTGCAAGATCAAAGTTTTGCCTGTATTTTTGGCGATTTTGCTCCACATGATCTTCATCCATCCAAGCTTTTGCCGAGGCATATTGAAGAGGCAGAGGTGATGCCGCTCCCACATAGGTACGATAGAGCATATACTCTCTTAAGATATCTTCATCTCCAGCGATAAATCCTGATCTTAGAGATGGAGCCGAACTTCTTTTGGAGATGGAGTTGAGTGCCAAAATATTTTTAAATTTGTCATTACCAACGGCGATACTTGCTTCCAAGATAGAAGGATCACCCTTTTCATAGTAGATCTCACTATAACACTCATCATTGATCAAGACAAAATCCAACTCTAAGGAAGCCTCAACCCATCTTCTTAGATAATCAAGTGAGGCTGAAGCAGAGGTTGGGTTGTTTGGATAGTTGATGATGACAAGATCGACACTCTTTAAAAGCTCCTTGTCAATCGGAGCTAAAAAGTTATTCTCTTTTGTCAAGTTTAGATGTGTGATCTTAGCTCTACTTGCAATCGCCGCACCTTCATAGATCTGATAAAAGGGGTTTGTAAAAGCGATATGAGGATCTTTTTTGTCAAATAGATAAAATTGTGGAAAGTTAAAAAGCACCTCTCTAGTACCAAGGCTAGGTATAAGTTGGCTATCTTTCAGCTCTACCCCAAACCGACTCTTCACAAAGCCAATCTGTGCATCTTTTAGTATCTTCTCTCCCGCACTCTTTGGATATTTGTTAAGATAGTGCGATGCTTGACAAAGCTCATCTTGGATAAATTTAGGGGTTTGAAACTGAGGTTCTCCGATGGTTAGAGTAAGTGGTGACAAGTTTGGGTTTGGCGAAATAGGCTCTAACAGACGGTTTAACTTCTCAAATGGGTATGTTTGAAACTCCAAGATGATTCCTTTGGTTGTAGTTGAGATATTATACTTTAAATATATTTAGAGGAGAGTATTTGTCAAAGTAGTTATGTTATACTACAGAAATGGAATATAGACTAAGTAAGCATGCTTTGGATGTGATAAAAGCAAGGGATATTAAAGAGAAATGGATAGAAAGCACTATTGATTCTCCATCTCTTAAAATATTTAAATCCAAGAATGAGTTAATTCTCTTTTCTACTGTTGAAGAGAATGAAAGAAGGTGCCTAAAAGTGGTGATAAATCCTACATTAAAGATAGTAGTGACAGCTTACTTTGATAGAAATATGAGAAAAAAGGGGTGCAAATGAAGATCATATATGATAATGAAACCGATAGCCTTTATGTAAAATTTACAGATGATACAGTTGTTGAGAGCCAAGAGCAAGAAAATGGAACAGTAATTGATTATAATAAAAATGATGAGGTTGTAGCAGTAGAAATACGAAATATCAAACAAAAATCACATGAGATAGATATTCCTATTGTTCTTAAGAGTGCATAGTTAATAGTGTGGGCATTTCTAAAAAACTTCTTCTTTAAAGATTCTATGTTAAAATAATTTATCTTTTAAGATAAGA
>CAZYJF010000012.1:0-13980 GCA_964647715.1 uncultured Sulfurospirillum sp.
TTGACTTAAATTAACTTAGGAGATTAATAATGAAAAAAATTTTAATGAGTGGTGTGCTAGCTTCAGTTTTACTGCTAGGGTTTACAGCATGTGGAAGTAGTTCACATAAAAAGGTTACAAGTGAACAAAATCAAAATAATAATAACAACAATAACAATAACACAAACAATGGTAATGGAAATATCAAAATAGGTACAACATCAGATGATGAAAATATCGATAAAATTTCTATAGATAAGAGTGCAATTAGCAATTATGCAATTGATCTAGGATCTTATGATGCTGTTTCTCTCTCAGGTGAGGGTAGTGACAACTTTAAGATCATAAAAGGTGATATATATGTAAATAGTGATATATCTGAAGGTGCTTATGTACTAACTATCAATGCAAATAATCCAACTACTAATCAATCAGGTTCTACAAAGTTAAAAGTTATCATCACAGATCCTAGTTCAAATGATAATACAAACAATAATTCTGGTACTGGTAATAGTAACCAAAATAACAATAATCAAAATAATAACAACAACCAAAACAACAATAATCAAAACCAAAGTCTTTCTATCAGCGATTTTACAACAATTACAGAAGAGAATGCTTTAGGTGAACAAAATAGAGTAACTCAAGCTAAGGCGAAACAAGAGTGTGAAAATCTAGGTATGAGATTGCCTACATTTGATGAGCTTAGTTCAGTCTTAAATGTTAATAATATAGCTACTATCGCTGACTTTGATTCTGATGGTGATAGTTCTGTAGATCCAAATAGTTTTGCTTCAGTTATCTGGTCTTCAGAACCTGATACAGGTCTATGGTTTCAATACAACAGTGCAACAAACACTATAACACCTGTCAAATTTGAAGGTGGAGATGAGACTAGTAAATATTACTACACTTGTGTACCAAAAAACTAGTTAAATCTTTGATTTAACGACTATCTTAGAAGGCTCGAAAAGCTCTGTCGCTCTTTTGACAAACGGGTCTTCTAGGATATTATCACTCTCTTTTGAAGCTTCACCGATGATTTGATTTTCTACACAAGAACTGCCACTGTTTTGATCCATCTGTTTTGGAACTTCATTCATAGACTTAGCAGAACTTTTTTCATCACTGCTAGTAGGTGCAGTTTTTTTGACATCAAGTTTTGTATCGACCCCGTAAATCTCTTTTACAAAATGTTTTATGATACTATAGTTGTTTCTTAGGCTATTTTGACACTCACCAGAGGCATTTGATTCTAACTGCAAGAGATTATCTTTAAAATCAATAAATGATACATGACTCTCAAAACACTCACCAAGATCATAGTTTCTATCTTGTAGTTTTTTGATAAGAAGATCAAATTTATCTATATTTTGTGGCTTTTGAACTTCTTTGATAGGACTTTCTAGTTTAGGCTCTTTTTTTTCTACATCTTGATTACTTACAGCTGTGATGTTCTCTTTTGGAGGGAGTGAAATCTTAGATTCTAAGCTTTGAATCATCGAGTCAATCTCATCTATTTTTGTAGCTTCCATCATTTTAAACAAAAGTAGAGTCAATGTAAATGTACTATCTGCATTTAAAAATAGCTCTGATCTGCTTTGTGCTAAAATCCTAAAAAATCTATCGCTTAGTAGTGTTGAAAATCTAGCATCTCCTTCAAAAAATCTCATCTTTAAAAATGCAATCATCTCATCTATCACTACTTCACTCTCATACGATTCAAGCTCTTTGATAAAATCTAGGATTTTCTCCCTGTCTTGTTTCATAATTGCATTAAAGATATCATCAATCATCTTAGAATCAAGAAGTCCCAACATCATCGATACACTCTTGGCATCGACAAACTTTTTGGAGTAAATAATAGCTTGATCTAAAAGAGTTAGAGTATCTCTAAGTGATCCATTTCCAGCACGAGAAAGCATAGAGAGTGCATCTTTTTCATACTCAATTCCCTCCAAATCCAAGATATAAGCTAAATGCTTGATTATCTCATTTTGGGCAATTTTTTTAAATCTAAAGTGTTGAGTTCTTGAAAGTATAGTTGGAGGAAGTTTCATAGGATCTGTAGTCGCTAAGATAAACTTCACATATGAAGGAGGCTCTTCAAGAGTCTTCAAAAGTGCATTAAAAGCCTCTTTTGTGAGCATATGAACTTCATCAATGATAAAGATCTTAAATCTAGCCATATTTGGCTTATACTTAGTCTGCTCAATCAAATCTCTTATATCATCAATCTTTCTACTACTAGCAGCATCCATCTCAATGATATCTATATGTCTATTCTCATTTGCCAACTTGCAGTTTTCACACTCTTCGCAAGGTTTTGAACTAGGACCATTTTCACAAAGAAGGGCTTTTGCAAATATCCTAGCAGTTGAAGTTTTCCCACTACCTCTAAGTCCTGAAAACAAGTAGGCATGTGAGAGTCTTTGTTGATCTAATGCATGGGTTAGAGTTTGGGTAATACTCTCTTGACCAATCAATTTATCAAATGATGAAGGTCTATATTTTAGTGCTAAAACCTCGGACACAAAAATCCTTTTTGCTTTATTTTACTAAATTATAGCCAAAGCTTTGCTATCTTTTTTAAGTGATCTGGATTTTCACTAGCAAATAGTTTTAGATCACAACTCTTATGAGAATTTTTCAAATGATATCTATCTTCTAGATACTGCACTATTGCTTCTCCTGAGTGTATCAAAGTAGCATTTGGAAAATATGAAGATATCGATCTTGCAATCAAAGGAAAATGTGTACAACCAAGAATGATAAAATCTGGCTCTTTTATATCTTTGAAGTAGTAATCCATCACACTCTTTAACACTTCACCCTCAAAGATCTCCTCTTCAACCAAGGGTACAAAAAGTGAAGTTGCTTTACTGATGATATCTGTAAATCCCTCTTCTTTTAAGAGTCTCTCATATTTTTTACTTTTGATTGTAGCTTTTGTTCCAAGTATCAAAATAGTAGCATTTTTACTAGGATTATGAGCTTTGAGGGCTTTAATCCCTGGCTCTATAACACCACAAATTGGTATACTTGATGACTCTTTTAACTCCTCTATCGCATAAGAAGATACAGAGTTACAAGCTGCAATCATCATATCAATATCAAAATTTTTGAAAAATTCCAACGCTTCAAGAGAGTATCGTATGATTGTATTGCTATCTTTGATACCATAAGGCACCCTTGCAGTATCTCCAAAGTAGATGATCTCTTCAAAGAGTCGATGTTCCAACAGAGATTTGACAACACTCAAACCTCCGACACCACTGTCAAATACTCCTACTCTTTTTATCACCTATCTTAAGAACCCTCATTCATGATAGATAAAAATTCTTCATTATTTTTAGTCTTTTTAAGTTTTGAGTACAAAAATTTCAATGCCTCTATATCATCCATTTGACTCATAGCTGTTCTTAAGGCCCAAATTCTTTGAAGATCAGAGTCACTAAGTAGTAATTCCTCTTTTCTTGTACCAGATTTTAAGATACTGATTGCTGGGTAAATTCTTCTGTTTGAGAGATTTCTATCAAGTACAGTCTCACTATTTCCAGTTCCCTTAAACTCTTCAAAGATTACCTCATCCATTCTACTTCCAGTTTCAATCAGTGCAGTTGAGATGATTGTAAGACTTCCACCATTTTCGATATTTCTTGCTGCACCAAAAAATCTCTTTGGTTTATGCAGTGCATTGGCATCGACACCACCACTTAAAACTTTTCCACTTGAAGGTGTAACTGTATTGTAAGCACGAGCAAGTCTTGTGATGGAATCTAGCAAAATCACGACATCTTTACCCATCTCTACTAGTCTTTTAGCTCTCTCAATCACGAGTTCAGCTACCCTGACATGATTAACAGCAGGAAGATCAAAAGTAGAGCTATAGACCTCTCCTTGAACACTTCTTTGCATATCAGTCACCTCTTCAGGTCTCTCATCGACAAGCAAAACCATCAACTCAACCTCAGGATGATTCTTTGCAATTCCATGTGCCAACTCTTTTAAAAGTTCAGTTTTACCAGTTCTAGGAGGTGCTACTATGAGTCCTCTTTGACCCTTACCAACAGGAGCAAAAAGATCAAGTACACGACCAGTTAATCTATCTGCTTGATACTCTAATTTTATCCTCTCTTGAGGGTATAGAGGTGTTAAGTTCTCAAAAAGAGGTCTATTTTTGATCTCACTAAGAGGAAGATAATTAATCGCTTCAATCTTAAGCAATGCACAATACTTCTCTTGATCTTTTGGAGGACGAACTTGACCTGTAACAATATCACCACTTCTAAGAGCAAATTTTCTAATCTGAGTAGCAGAAACATAAGAGTCTTGTGAACTATCAGAAAAGTTTAGATCAATACCTCGTAAAAATCCATATCCATCATTTGCGATCTCCAAAATACCGGTAAAGAGGATATATCCACCTTGGGTGACTTGAGATTTTAGTATCTCAAAGATAAGATCTTGTCTTTTAAATTGATGGGGATTTTCTACATTGAGTTTTAGACCAATTTCGATTAACTCTTCGACACTTTTTTGTCTAAGTTCATCTATTTGATATCCGCTTACTGGAACATGAGTTCTTGATTTACTGTTTTTGTTGTTTTGGCGTTTTGAATTGCCATTTGTATTGTTAGGTTTTTCCATTTTACCTTCTTGTGGGTTTTTGTAGATTAATTAGAAGTAATTTTGATGAGACGATTATATAAAAAAATAGTTTAAATGTCAAACTTTAGTAATACCCCATAGATTATCGAACTACTCAGTCCTGCAAATATTCCTGCAATGATATCATCTCCCATCACACCAAGTCCACCTTTTACATTTTTGTCAATTCTACCTATAATAGAGGGTTTTACTATATCAAAAAATCTAAATAATATAACACTAAGTATGATCTGAGTCCATGTAGTCCCACTGATAATCAAAGCTATCCAAACTCCAACTACCTCATCAATCACTATAGAGCTAGAATCATGTATCCCACTCTCTTTCTCTTCTAAATCGATCTCTTTGATAGCAACGATAGTCAGTAACACACTCAACAAGACCAAGGTCATAACAGGTGCAACTTTTAATAATCCAATCCCTAAAATCGCCCCTGCAACTGTTCCAAAAGTCCCTGGTGCAAAAGGTGCCAAACCACTATAAAAAAATGTTAAAAATAGCTTTCTCATTATGTCAAAGATACCGTCTGGTGTAGTTTCATGATCTCCATATAAAATTTCTCATCATCAAGCTCTTCAATCAAGCCATCATTTGGAAAGTAGTTGTTATACTTTTTTATCAACTCATCAAATCTATTTGGGAATAGGGTGCTTAGATAAATCGCAGAAATCTCCTTTCTAACCAAGACTGCAGGAGGAAGTAGCCCAACCTTTAGTAAGCCTTGTAAAAAACCTGCTTGATATTTGATATGGTGGTGAGTCCCATGAGGGCAGGTTTTAGTACTCACTAAAGTTCTACACTCATTACAATAAACATACTCACTTCTAATCAAAATATCAGGATGCTCCTCTTTAAACTTTTCGTAGTAAGTATGTATCCCTCTTTTATCATAAAATGTCCCAATGCCAGAGTGGTTCTCACCGATGATTAACTTATCACAACCAAAGTTTTTTACAGCAATGGAATCAAGTATGATATTGTTATATCCGGCAAATACATAAGTATTTTCAAATGGCACTATCAAGACTCTACTTTTAGGAAGGTAGTTATCTACATAAAATTTCAAGCCCTTATATCTAAGATCATAACTGAATATATCCTCTCGATACTGTCTTTGTAAAAACAAAACTACAAGATCATTCTCTCCCAAGGCACTTCTAATCATTCTCTCATGAGCTCTGTGGAGTGGTTTTGCATTTAGCATCATTGCAGCAGTGCTGGTCGCTTCTATCTCATCTTTTGCCTGAGATATTTGTGATTTTACATCTTTTATATTTTTATAATCTACTTCAAAATCACCATATATTGCTAAATTTCCAAGCCTTTTTAAGATATCTTTCACACCTGGGTGATTTTCATCACTAGTTGAGAAGATTAACTCTATTCTTTTTTTAGGATCTATTGGGAAAATCTCTTCAACAGTAATGAAGCCTCTTTTTTTCCCATCAACTATGAGTGAGAGTTTATCACCCTTTCTTGTACTCCTTAGAGTTTGCTCGTTTCTTTTGCCACTTGGGGCTAATATGAGTGAAAATGGAAAGAATATATCTTGAAATTTTTGATTATTATCAACTTCTTGGGCAGTTTTTTGGTCCATAAGGGAGTTTACAGGAGAGAAGATCCCCTCCTTGATCATAGCAAGTGTGGCTAGAGCCTCTTTATCTATATATAAAGCACTATTTCTTTTTGCTGATGCCATACCTTTTTCTTTTCTCCCACAAGCTCTTTCTTGAAATTCCTAGCTTCTTTGAGAGTTCAGTATCTGGAAATTTGCTTTGGTACTTGGTAATGATATATTTGACATAATTTTCAATCGAGAGAATCTCTCCCTTCTCAAATACACCATCTTCGTTTTTAACCTCCATAACTTCCATATCATCAATACTCTCATCTAGGTTGGTTGTAGAGAGTATAACTCTTTTATTCTCAATTGCAGCTAAAACCTTGTTTTTTTGAGAGTTTTTGATATTTTGGAAGTTGATAAGATAGATCAGTTCATCCTCACTGATCTTCTTTATCTGCTCTAGTGCATCTTTATCCTCTAGTGAGATAAATACAAAAGACTCATTAAAGTTCTTTGCATACTCAAAAACGATAGCATCTGCAACTTTTTGGTAATTGACCTTCAAAAGAAGAGGAAACTTAGTGCTGTTTGTGATTGTGTGAGCTGTATCTTGTTTTAAGAGATGCTCAATATAGCTTCTATAAGTCTCATTCTCCTTTTTAAAGACGATATAATCTTGAAGATGAGTCAATTTCCTTGTAAGCTCTTCAATCATAAACGGTTTTAGTATATAGTCATTGGCCCCTGCTTGTAAAGGCTTTGTTACAGTATCATTACTGATATATGAAACCATTAGTATGATAATTGAGTTTTTATACTTCTCAATCACTGGATAGATATTTTGTCCAGATAGATTTGTTGAGAGCAATACTGCATCAAAAGAGCCAAGTTTCAAAGCATCCTTTACAGTCGTTGCACTCTCACAAATGTGTCCTATCTCACCTAGCTTGTTTGCTATGCTTTGCGAGAGATATATCTCATTTTCAACTATTAATATATTCATTCTTTCCCACTTCCCCAATCAAAAAATTTTAAAGAGCAAACGGCACTAACCGCAACTCCCTCTTTACGGCCTATAAAGCCTAGTTTCTCTGTGGTGGTCGCTTTGATATTGCAAAATATAGGATCAATTGCCAAAATTTTGGCAATTACTCTTCTCATACTATCTTTATAAGCAGAGATCTTTGGATACTCTGCCATGATAGTAAGATCAACATTGACGATTTGATAACCGACAATATTGATAAAATTTACAACATCTTTTAACATCTCTTTTGAGTCCATATCCTTATATTTATCATCATTATCAGGATACAACTCTCCAATATCACCATGACCAATAGCACCCAAAAGTGCATCAATCAAGGCATGAATCGCAACATCACCATCAGAGTGAGCTTTAAAGCCAAGGTTTGAGTCGATTTTTACACCTGCTAATACCATCGTCTTATCGTCACAAAAGGCATGAACATCAAAGCCTTGTCCGATAAAAGTATCCTTTGAAGGTCTCCTCAAACACTCTAACAATTTTAAATCGTCATAATGAGTTATTTTTTTAGCATTTTTAGAACCTTTGATATAAAAAGTGCTTCCTCCTATACTTTTTATAGCCGAAGAGTCATCTGTAAACTCTTTGTTTTGCCTTAGAGCCTTTTTTAGGACTTCGCTTCTGGAAAGTTGTGGGGTTTGAATTAATTTTACTAAATCTCTATCGATTGTAGTATCTTCAAATACAACGGTATCTATTACATCCAAATATGGAACTATTACATCAGCTTTTTCTCTATTTTCTATGAGTCTTAAAACTGTATCACTATCAATGCAAGATCTTGCGATATCGCTCACCATTACAAAATCACTATCTATCAACTCAAGTCCATTTTTCATAGACTCTTGACGAGAGCTTCCACCACTTGCAAATTTAAAATCTGCATAATGCCTCATATAGGGTATCTCTTTAGGATTTGCCACCACTACGATCTCTTTAAACTTATAAATATCCATAAATCTTTTGGCTACAAAGAGCCAAAGTGGATCTGCTCCTACTCTAATCCACTGTTTTTTTGTATTTTTGGCAAAACGGCTAGAGTTTCCTGCTGCTAAGAGAATGAGTGTTAAATCGGGCAAAATTACTCCTTTTTTATTAAAAGTGTTACGAAATTATACACATTGAGTGCTTTTTATTTGGCATCTGTAAGTAAATAAGACAAAATTTGTAGTATAATACAAGCCAAAATAGAATTTGGAGAATAGAGTTGATTACAAAAGATAGTATAAACGAAAAATTGCAAGAGGTGACATATCCTGGATTTACAAAAAGTATCGTAGATTTTGGATTTGTTAAAAATATTGAGGTAAATGGGGATAGTGTAAAAGTTGATGTAGATATCAGCTCATCAGCTCCAGAGGTAAAAGAGGAGCTTGAAAAAGATATCAGAGTCAAACTTGAACTACTAAAGGCTAAAGATATCACTATCAATATCACCACTCCAAAGATGCCAAAAGAGTCTAGCTCAAAAGGTAAAAACATAGCTCCACACATCAAAAACTTTGTGATGGTGAGTTCTGGTAAAGGTGGTGTTGGAAAATCAACAACTACTACCAATATAGCAGTAGCACTGGCAATGCAGGGAAAAAGAGTAGGGCTTTTGGATGCTGATATCTATGGACCAAATATCCCTAGGATGATGGGAGTAGAGGGGCAAACTCCAGAGATCGTTGGAAATAAAGTGAAGCCTTTTTTGACTCACGGGGTTGAAGTGATGTCAATGGGAAGTTTGATGGAAGAGGGGCAGTCGCTCATCTGGAGAGGTGCTATGATTATGAAAGCTGTTCAGCAACTGCTTCAAGATATCCTTTGGAGTGAACTGGATGTATTGGTAATTGATATGCCACCTGGTACTGGTGATGCACAGCTTACTTTAGCTCAAAGTGTACCAGTAACTGCTGGAGTTTGTGTAACAACACCTCAACAAGTAGCACTAGATGATACTACAAGATCACTAGATATGTTCAAAAAACTTCATATCCCAATAGCAGGAATTGTAGAGAATATGAGTGGTTTTGTATGCCCTGAGACAAATAAAGAGTACGATATCTTTGGAAAAGGTACAACCAAGCCACTAGCAGATGAGTTTGGTACTCAAATCCTCTCAGAGATACCAATCGAACCGGCTATTAGAGAGGGTGGAGACAGTGGTAAACCAATCGTCTATCATCAACCCGAGTCCCAAAGTGCAAAAAGATACATGGAAGCAGCTGAAAAATTGTGGAGTGAGATTGAAAGAATCAATGAAGAGGGTGGAGTGGACAACGAAGCTATCCAGCCTACAACACCTCCAGGGGTTAGTGCCTGTTCAACTGGCGGTCACTAAAAAAGAAAAGTTAGGGCATTAAAAATGCTCTAACAGATCTTCTAAACTACTATTATCCAACTTCACTCTAAACTTTAGATATGCTCCGTTACTGTTTTCTACATCTTTATTGATACTATCCTCATAGTAGGCTTTTATGTTATAACCTAAACCGATATAGATATTTTTAAAGATATTGTATCCAAAATATAAACCCACTAACTCATCAAAATTTCCACTATTATATGAGTGTAGTATCCCAAGATTTGTCCCAAGTTCTACTCTTTTATTTAGATCATATATATATTCAAGACCAAACGAGTCAATCAAAGAATCATAATTTAACTCATCACTCTTTTGCTTTATATATTTTACTGCATAACTTAGGTTTACTTGATGTTTTGGATTGATCTGTTTTGATAGTAAAAATTCTCCTAAGATATTTTGCTTATTCGTATAGTTATCTTTATAATTTTTTATTTTTATTTTATTTAAGATCGTAAGATCTCTTCTTTTTCTATACCCAAGAGAGATATTGGCGATATCTTGCCTATTTTTATTTTCATCACCTATTGTTCTAAACTCTTTAAAGCCCATAGCAAGACCCAACTTATCGTTGATCTTTGTATAAACTCCAAGATCTATGTTTATCTTATCATCCTTTTTTGCATCCTTATACTCAGCTTTGGCACTCCATATCCATTTTGAATATTTTTTGTTATAAGAGATAGAATATGCATTAAAATCATCCTCACTTTGCCCAGTATGAAAACTCTTTTTACTCTCATAACTAAACAAAGCAGAACTATTTATATCAATTTGCCAAATATGATTTACCCCAAGATCAGTAAATAGATTAGAAGAGTCAGGACTCTTTTTTTCTGCAAGAGTACTACTTATAGTTCCTCCTCTCCAAAAGCTTCCTTTTAATCCAACTTTATTGATCTTCTTTTTAAAAGTACTACCCTTTTGAACTTCAGTGTTTAAAAATAGTTCTATCTGTTGATTGATAAAATATGAAAGCTCTAAAAAGCTTCTATCTGCTAGATAATCTGATCTTTGATTTAAAGACTTCTCATATGCAGTGCTTATTTTAAATCTGTTCTTCCAAAATCTCTTTGATAGGTATGAGCTTAATTGAGTGATATCCGCTTCACTGTTTGAGTGGATATACTTTGCACCAAGAGAGGCTACAAAAGTTCTATTTTTATACTCAAGCTTACTTTGGGCTACAGAGTGAGTAATGCCAGTTTGCAACTCTTTATCTTTGTAGAGAATTGATCTTAAAGTGTAGTGTTGCCAAGCTCTTAGAGTTGATTCTAGTGCATATTTTTCTTTTGAGTTATAAATATTATCTATTTGATTGAGTCCATAATCCTTCTCTTGGTATCTATAGTAGAGTCTGTTTTGCATATGAGAGTTATGTTGTTTTAGTTCTATTAGATATGCATTTGCATCACTTTTGTTTTCATCATCGCTATTTACTGTCTTGCCTATCTCTGCATTTAAGAGTATATTATTTGCTATTTTTGCCTTAAAATCAGCTCCTAATATTGCACTATTTTTACTTTTTTTAGAAACAACTCCACTAATACCTACTTCTACTCTATCCTTAAATCCTCTAAGCCCAACTCTTCCTCCATAGGTCAATCTTCTTTTTTTGCTACTCTCTTTTTCATAACTTGCTATGATGTATATAGGGTTTCCTCTGTTATCACTGTTTAAAATAGGCTCTTTAAAGTAGATAGTACCATTTTGATAATCAACATTATAATCGATATTTAAACTCAACTCTTTTTTTTGGATCACCTTTTCATACTCAAAACGATCTCTTGTGATGATAGATATTTTTAGTGAACCCTCAACGATATCTTTTTGGCTAAGATGATACAATCCACTTGTCCCATCACCTCTTAACTCATCTTTGAAAAATGAATTTTTACTTTGGCTGACAAATGCTTTGTATGAGAAAATCTTACCCTTAAACTCCGATTTTATCCCATTTGTAACTCTGTTGTAGCGAATTAGCTCATGATCATCCATAGATGTTTCAAAATCACCAAAGAGTGCATAAAATCTCTCTCTTTCAATCTTGATATATAATTTTTTAGAACTAGGAGCTTCGTTTTTTGTAGATGAACTATCTCCATATACGGTAAATTCACCCCTTAGATCAAGTTCATTCTCCAAAGAGTGTAATTTTTTAGAACTATTATAAGCGATGGTAAGAAGTGTCTTAGCCCCTATACTACCTTTTGCAAAGAGTGAGATAGAATTATTTGTGATTAACTCTTCTCTTTTACTCTTTTTCATAGCCTCTTTAATTTTTTGATATCCTATGCTTCCTTTAGCAAAACCGACTATAAACCACTCTCTTTTTTTAGAACTCAGCCATGCTTTTATCGATTCATCTTTATTTAAAAAGGGAAACTCTACCGTAACTTCTCCACTTCTTGAAGTTGGATGCAAACGAATATAACATATTCCATCATTTTCAACGATATATTTACTCTGACTTGGTCTATTTTGAAGTGGATTTAAATCAAGTAGATCAAATCTATCTTCAGAAATGTAGGGTTTTTGAACACTGTACTCTCCACTCATACCAGCTCTTAAAGGATATCCTGCCATATCCGTCAACCTAATAGCAAGCACAGGAGCATTTTTGCCATCTGCATAAAGATAAGAGTACTTTTTTATAAGCTTGGCACTAACAGGAGCAGTTGAAAGATGCACTAATCTTTTTATCCCCTTTTTTGAAGCATCTATTTTCATCTGCAGTATATTATCTCCTGAGACTATATCTACACCTCTGTATTTATCGATAACCCACTTACCATCCTTGCTCTTTTGGCTACCGTCAAAATTTAACATATCAACTTTTTTACCATTTAGATACAAGACTACTTTTTGTGAACTTTTATGCAATAAGGCAACTTTTACGGTTGGCATAGATGGTACATGCCCTTTGGGAGGCCATAAAAATCCCTCTTTTAACTCAATGTTTTTAAAACTATTTTGATTAAATTGAGGCATTGATGATGGAACTTTATCTGCAAGCTTGTAAGTCATTTTTGCTTTAAGATTCAAGATATCTTTTTTGGCTTTTAAACAAAACGATACACTTTTGATTCTAGCACTTGAGAGTGTAAAAAATTGCGATATTTTACTACCCATAGCTCTTGCATTTTCTTCACACTCTAAAGCTTCAAATCTACCATTTAGTGAACTTGGATCTATACTTACGACATGAGATCCCAAGTTTAGCTTATCAAAGTGAAATTTGCCAAAACGATCAGTTAATGTGTAGTAGCCATTTTCTAGAAAGATCTTGATATTTGAAAGATCACTACTATTTGAGTCCACTAATCTAAGCTCTCCTATAAGAACTCCTTTTGAGCCTAGTTTGTCAACTATCTTTGAACTAGCTTTGGCATACTCTTTTTTCTTTTCATATAGTAGTAAAGCACTCATCACCACTCTATCCCTTGCACCTATATCAACTTGAGCGATGATTTTAAGATCAATGCTACTCTTTTTGGCAATTTTTAAAGATATTTTACTCTTTTTTGCAATCTCTTTATCATCTTTATAAATATGCTTTAAAATCAAACCATTTGAAAGTTTCAAGCTCAAATTTGCATCATCTATATCTACTAAGGATCTGTTTTCTATAGTGATATAATACTCTATCACTTCTCCCATCTCAACTATGCTTTTTGAAGCCTTCAAAGATAGCCAGGCATTTGCAAGGATTTTCTCTTTTTTTATACTGTTACTCTCTATTTGATGGTTTGATATCTTTGCTACTGCTTTTAGATTAACTTCACTATCTAAACTTCTAATCTTTTTACTTTTTAAATCCATAAGTGTAGCTTCTATGCTACTACCTTCAATCGCATAAAGTTTTCCATCATAGAGCTTTTTACATATACTTGTCGTGTTGATATATCCTACAAAATATCTTCTATCATTTGATCTTAGTAGTCTAATTATCTCTTTATCCTCTTTTGATCTAAGACTCATCTGTATATATTTTTCACTACTTTGGCTTACATTATCATATACGATAAAAATCGTTTCATTCTCTTTAAATAGCTCACATCTACTTAGAGGAAGTGATTTAAATAGATCTAATTTTTTACTATCTGTTATTTTTGGCTTTTTTAGTGGCAAAAAGAGTCTGTTTTTATTTTTATTGGGCCAATAGAAAGTTTGTGAGATATTGATAAAGTTTTTTGAGCTTTTATCATACTTGAAAAATCCAATACTTGGTTTTTTCTTCTTTTTAATGATCTTTTTTTTTGGAGTTTTATTGACCTTTAACTTTACCCTATTTGAGTGAGATGTATGAATTTCTTGATTGTCTTCTAGTACAAAAGAGGACTTGGCATCCTCAAATATTAGATCTTT
>CAZYJF010000013.1:0-13168 GCA_964647715.1 uncultured Sulfurospirillum sp.
CACCAGTTAATGCTACTGAAACACTCGTACCATTAAAGTCATCTATATCACTTATAGTTGTTTCACCAGCCTCTTTCCCAATCGGCTGAGCAAGTAGTTGAAAAGTTGAATTACTATCTATATCATAGTGTCTTCTATCATTGAGTGGAACATGACCTCGTCTGTAAATTGTATTCACAGTCCTATTTAGATCAGAGTCTCCATTTGTCTCAACTACAACAAGTCCTATGATAGCACCTGAACTATTTTTTCTTGTAGAATTATGATCCCAAGGGAATGTTAAAATATTTCCAAGCTTCGTTCTTGCAGCCATAACCGATTCTTGGATGAGAGAATACTCATTACTCTTACTAGATTCACCTATAAGCATAGGAATACTCATCAAAGATATAGCGATGATAACAATCGCCAATACCAATTCAACCAAACTAAATCCACTTCGTTTCACTAAAGCTCCTATTCTTCACTTATCTTTTGTACAATGCCAATAAAACCAATAAAAAACCTATCCCCTAAAGATGATATTTTCAATCTATCAATATGTTTACTAGAAAAAATGATCTTATCTACATTTATATCGGCATTTGAGCGGTTTTGTAAAATGTCTAATTTATCATACAGACTCTCTTTGCCACTAAATAGTTCAAACTTATCCTCATAATCTACATCAGAACAGAGTGAAAACATAGAAACATATGTAGTTTTAAGATCACCATTTAGCAAAATAGTTAAATCATTGTCAAATAATTTACTATTTGAAAAGTTTTCATTATTCCATAAGCTTGCAAATCCACTATAAAGCTCTACTTGAGAAATATTTTTATCAGCAGTTGAACTTTTTTTTGTCACCACTACTACTCTCCAAACTCCGTCTCCTCCAAAACCACTCGAACTTGCTAAATTTGATACAAAAAACTCACCACCACTAAATTTGCGAAGATAATCAGTCACATCTGTTGATCCTACATAATAGAACAGATCATCACTATTTTTCCAAAAGAAACTATCAAGATCAGATTTAAACTCTTTTTTATCACTATCTTCTTTTGACCAAAATTTAACTCTTTTTGCTTTATGAAGCAATTGAGGATCTTTTTTTCTATCGATCCTACCCATCCAATAGAGTCTTGCACTAAGAACTTCTTCATCCTCTTTTAAATTCAAACTTGCTTTTGAACTCTTCTTTATCGATTGAAAAAGTTTTGATTTTGGTAGAATATTTGCACTAAAATCTCCATCTTCATTAGCTAAAGAAAAAGAGCTTACACTATCTCCAAAAGTGATGAGTCTTCCATCTGTTTTGATTTTTTTGATAGACTTTAGTGGCATTTGATGATCACTATCAAAGTCCAACTCCACTACATCTATACTCTTTCTTACAATCTCATCACTAGCATCCAAGCTTGCCTCTATGCTCAACACCCCCTCATGTTCTGGTGATCTGGCATGAAGAAGTACAGAAGAGTTATGCTCTTTTTCAAACTTTGGAATTTTACAGACGAGATACTTTTTTGATTGTTTGCAAGTCCAGTTTGAATCTTTTGTATCTATTAGTTTAAAATTACTAGGGCTAACTGTTTTTATCAAAAGTTTTAAATCATCTATATCGCTCTTTTGCCTAGATCCATTAAGATCAATCTTTATATCAAACTCATCCAAATTAGCAACTTTATCTGATGAACTACTAACAAAAAGAGTTATATTTGCCTTTTTCTCTCTTTTTATATCGATAGGAATTGGGTGAAACTCTTTATTATTTAAAGAAAATTCACAGATTTTCAATCCATAGCCATTGGCTTTTGCAATCAAGTTCAAGCTATTATCACTTACATTACACTCAAGAGATGAATCTTTAAGCTTACACTTATCAATCTTCTTAAATGAAATTTCTTGGTCACATTTAACTTTTAAGATCCCTTTTTTTGTAGAGCTTATATTAAAAGTTATCTCTTCACCTCGTTTTGGACTGTCATTATCAAGAAATATATTCAAAGAATTTCTCACACTTTGATTAAGATCAGCATTTGCATTTAAGAGTTTGGGATAAACTGCTAGTAGTAAGCCAAAAACAATAACTCGTATCATCAAAACCTCATCTATAAAAAAATTTATAAGATAATATCGGCAGTTTTGATAAATACTTTACTATTTTTTAATATTATTAGAAATTATTTAATTTATTGAGATCTTTTGGTGTGATTGAATTCAACTCAATTCTATCACCTGCTTTTGTTTTATAACTATCTATAAAAAAGAGTCCTTGTAATCTCTTTTTATCTTTATCATAAAAAAATTCTCTTTTGGAATTCTCAGGAGTGATAAATATATATTTTACTTTTTTCTCCAATAATCCATCAACATATACACGATTTGTGATATTTAAATCCTCTTCAAACTGCTCATTTTGGGAAGGATCTAGTACGATATCACAAAATACAGCTCTTTTATCGTTTAACTTTAAAAACTTATACAATAACTCTCTATTCTCTTTGATAGACAAATCACTCTTGATTGAAGGAACCTTATCTTTTAAATAGCTCTTAAGATAAAATCCTCCAGCAAGCAAAATCGACAAGATCAAAATCCATCTTACTGTTTTACTCATTTCTTAGTGTCTCCAATACATTAATATCTGTAGCCTTTTTTGCAGGATAGTATGATGAAAAAAGGACTATTAAAACAGCACCTATTACTACCATCAAAAAATCAGAACTTGAAAGATCAAGAGGAAGTTTTGAAGTCATATATACATCTGCTGGTAGTGTGATAATATCAAAGTGTGAGAGTATATAAAGTCCTAACAATCCTAAAAATATACCAAAAATCACCCCAGCACCACCAATGACACTACCCAACATAAAAAAAGCTTTTTTAATCTCATTTTTACTAGCTCCTAGTGAAAGAAGCAGTGCAATCTCTCTTCTTCTATTCATCACTGTCATCAAAAGTGATGAGATGATATTTAAACTAGCAACTAAAACAATCAACATCAAAACAATCATCAAAGCCTTTTTCTCCATAGCCATTGCAGAAAATAGATTTCCATTTTGTTGCCACCACCCCACAGTTCCTAAAGTCGGTGGTAAGAAATTGCGAATCTTTTTGATATCTTCCATAGGATGCTCTGATCTTACATGAATTCCATCATAAGTACCATTTTGAAGTCTTAAGATCTTTTGGAGTGCTGGTATCGTTGTATATATATATGCATTATCGTATGCTTGCATCCCTGAGTTAAACTTACCAACCAATCTAAACCTCTTCATAGTAGGCATCGTAGAAAAACCACCTGGTTCTACCTTAGTAAATAAAAGAGTTACTTTATCACCATCTAACAAAGAAAAAGACTCTACTAAACCTTTTCCCATTATCATATCATAGCGATTTTGCGGTTTTGAGTTTTTAAGAGCTTCTTTGATTATCTTGTTGATCTTCGCTTCACTCTCAAAATCAACACCAAAGATCATAGCCCCTTCAAGTTCACTCCCAGCTTTTACTATCACTTGGGATTCAATATATGGGCTAAAGATAAATGATGGAAATTTTTTCTTTAACTCTTCTAATATTTTCTCATCAACCTTATAATCCAAACTCGTAGGAAGGATAGTGATTGGATAACTCATAGTAGAGATTCTGTCTTTAAACTCATTTGCCGTCCCATTCATGATAGCCATCGAGATGATTAAAACCATCAAGCCTATAGAAACCCCCAAAAAAGCAAGAATTGCAGATATCGTGATAAACGGCTGAGATCTATCAAATCTCAGATATTTTTTGACAAGATATGGGACTAAGTTCATCACTAACTGTTTGCTAGTAGCCCTTTTTTAGGACCACTTTTACCACAGCAATCTTTATACTTCTTGCCACTACCACAAGGGCATGGATCATTTCTTGCAACTTTTTTTTCACTTGGTGCTAAAACATCTTCATGATTTAACTCGATATCTGAAACTGCTTGCTCTTCAAGCTCTTTGAGCATCTTCTCAAGCATCTGCTCTCTCTCTTTTTCATCCCTATCATCTTTTAGTTGTATAAGATGAAGTGTTTTGATACCCTCAGCTTTGATACTCTCAATCAATCCCATAAAGAGTTCATAACTCTCTTTTTTATACTCTACAAGAGGATCTTTTTGGTTATAACTTCTTAGACCAATTCCGGTTTTCATCAAATCCATCTGTCTTAGGTGGTTTCTCCAAGCTTCATCAACAGTTTGAAGATATACGATTCTTTCTATCTCATCTTTTTGTTTTTCATCAATGACACTCATCTTTTGATTGTACATATCTTCAAGGATATTTACTATCTCTTCATGTATCTGTGTAGCATCCTTTCCTTTGAACTGCTCTACATCAGCTTCAAGATACAACTCCTCTTTAAGCAATGCAATCAACTTTTCAAGATCATACTCATCCTCAGGAAGTGCCTCTAGGATATTTGCATTTGAGAGTAACTGCCAAACATAATCATTTCTATTTGATTTTATCTTTGCATCTATGTCATAATTTGGATCAAGAAGATCGTTTCTATATTTGTAAACAACCTTTCTCTGTTCATTTGCCACATCATCATACTCTAAGATATGCTTTCTTGATTCGTAGTGAAGATTTTCGACTTTTTTCTGGGCATTTTCGACAGCTCTTGTTACCATCTTTGACTCTATATGTTCACCCTCTTCAATCCCAAGCCTCTCCATAATACTCTTTATCTTGTCACTTCCAAATATTCTAAGAAGATTATCCTCTAGTGAGAGATAAAATTGACTAGTACCAGGATCTCCCTGTCTTCCTGATCTTCCCCTTAGCTGATTATCTATCCTTCTACTTTCATGCCTTTCAGTTCCTATGATATAAAGACCACCAAGCTCTTTTACCTCATCATTAACTTTGATATCAACTCCCCGTCCTGCCATATTGGTAGCGACTGTAACAGCTCCTTTTACACCGGCATTTTCAATGATCTTTGCCTCTTGCTCATGATGTTTTGCATTCAAAACCGAGTGAGGAATCTTTGCCTTTTTCATTAGATCATGTAAAAGCTCACTCTTTTCGATGGAAGCTGTACCAACGAGAACTGGCTGTCCTGTTTTTTGAAGCTCTTTTATCTTCTCTATAACAGCATTAAACTTCTCTCTTTCACTCTTATAGATAAGATCATTCTTATCATCCCTTTTGATAGGCACATTTGTAGGTATAGATACAACATCAAGACCATATATTTGAGAAAATTCAGTCGCTTCTGTTTGAGCAGTTCCTGTCATTCCTGCTAACTTATCATACATTCTAAAATAGTTTTGAAATGTAATGTCTGCTAGAGTTTGAGACTCCTCTTGAACAACAACTCCCTCTTTTGCCTCAAGAGCTTGATGAAGCCCCTCACTAAATCTTCTACCTTCGCTCAGCCTTCCTGTAAACTCATCGATAATAATAACTTCACCATCTTTGACAACATAATCTACATCTTTATGAAATAGATAATTTGCCTTTAGAGCTTGATCCATATGGTGAGATAAAACTGCATTGTCTATACTATATAGATTGTCAACTCCAAAACCTTTCTCAGCCTTTTCAATTCCACTCTCTGTAAGATAGACACTCTTGTTCTTCTCATCCTTTACATAATCACCAGTATCAACTTTTGGCTGTTTCTTCTCATCATACTCTGTAACCTCTTTTAGAGTCAAAGATATTTCATTTGCTTTTTGGTAGTGTTCTAGATTTTTATTTGTAGGACCTGAGATGATAAGTGGAGTTCTTGCCTCATCTATCAAGATAGAATCAACCTCATCTACGATAACATAGTTGTGTTCTCTTTGAACCTTCTCTTCAAGAGAGTATTTCATATTGTCTCTTAGATAATCAAATCCAAATTCATTATTTGTACCATAAGTGATATCTGCATTATATTGGGCTTTTCTTTCAGAATCATCTTGAATGTCATTTGTAATAACACCCACACTATAACCCAAAAACTTATATATCTCGCCCATATCCTCTGCATCTCTTTTAGCAAGATAATCATTCACCGTAACCAAATGGACACCTTTGCCAGTCATTGCATTTAAGACGATTGGTAGAGTTGCTACAAGAGTCTTACCCTCTCCTGTTTTCATCTCAGCAATATTTCCATCATGCAAGACCATACCACCAATCATCTGCACATCAAAGTGCCTCATATCTTTTACTCTCTTGCTCACCTCTCTAGTGATTGCAAATGAGTCATAAAGTACATCATCAAGAGTTTTTTCACCACTCTTTACAGACTCTCTTAATTGATTAAAAGAGTCCTTTAGTTCATCATCACTCATCTTCTCATATTTTGGCTCAAGAGCATTGATTTTTGAGACTCTTTGTCTATATGTTTTTACGATTTTGTCATTTTTGGTTCCAAAAATTTTTCCGGCAATGGAGGATATCATTAATCCGTGTCCTTATAGTAAGATTTTTAGCAAATAGTATAACTAAGTAATATTAACAGATATTTAATTTTGATTTGCTAAAGGCTAACAAAATTTGGCTAAAGTAATAAGTAAGATTACAATTGAAAGGAAAGTAAGTGAAAATTAAATCATTTTTATTAATATCAACATTTGGATCAGCACTTTTTGCAAATATCCAAAATATTCAAACACTTGAGTCTAACTTTACCCAAAGTGTTACAAATGAACAAAATGCCAAAGTGACATATAAAGGCAAACTATATGCAAATAAAAAAAGTAACAATGCACTATGGGAGTACAATTCACCAGTAGTTAAAAAGATCTATTATGATGGAAAGGATAAATTAACTATCATTGAACCAGAGTTGGAACAAGTCATCTTCGCAAAACTACACGAAGTCCCAAATCTTCTAAAAATACTCTCAGATGCCAAAAAAGATGCAAAAGGGATCTTAAAAACAAAATTTGACGGCATCTCATACACTATCAAAACAGATGGGGATAAAATAGACTCCATCAGCTACAAAGACAAGATGCAAAATAGAGTTCTTATAAAATTCAGTGAGGAAAAATTAAATCAAAAGATAGATAACTCTACCTTTAGATACTCAATTCCAAAAGAGTATGACATCATAGAGCAGTAGGTTTTACCTACCCTCTTCTCCAGCTTCTAACTGGTCCAACATCCACATGTATAAAGTTGTGACTAGGATAGTATCCAACACCACCTTTTTTTAGACCAAGAGCAATATCTCTTAACTTTCTAAGTGATACATTAGGAACATTGATATCAACAGCCATTCCTTTAATATGGTAACTATTTTTGGCTACCCCTTCACTCTTTCGTCTAAGCATATCATTTGTTCTTTTGGTTCTATATCCAGAAAGTACATTAAACTCTACATCATGACCGATATGTTGCTTGATATCATAAAGAAGATTGATTAACTTTACATCAATTCTAGTAATCTCTTTAGCTCTAAAATCGACTAAAGCCTTATTAACCTCAAACAGCCCACTTAACTTATAATAATTCTTTTCAAAAAATGGTGCATAGAAAGTTTTATTGAGATGTACATTATGTAACTTTAATACTTTTCTCTCAGCACCTACACCAGCAAATAAATCCTCAGCAGTTATTATAGAGCCACCTGCAACTATGGCTGATTTTTTTAAAAAACTTCTTCTTGAAATTTGTATGTTTTTATCTTTATAATTTATACCATTGTCCAAATTAAATCTCCTGATCTTTCGCATTTAGTAATCTTAAAAGAGCGATTTCTAAATAACAGCGGACGAATTTTAACCAAATTCAATATAAGTTTACCTTGAGAAAGTAAACAAATAGATTTTTCTAATCTTTTTTTAATCTATCTGTTCATCAATCTCTTTTGTATTCTATCGTAACCATAAATATCATTTCTAAAACTCACCCCACCATCATCATTGACCCAAGCAGTCCAATATCTTATATGTACAGGTATATTTTTATTTAGTTTAAAAGATTGATTTTTCTTACTCGCCCTTGCCTCATCTATGAGTTCAGGTGAGACAGAGGTATAATTTTGAGAGATAAAATCCAAAAGATCTTGAGGTCTTTGCAGTCTTATACATCCATGACTATAAGCTCTAACAGGAGATTTAAACAATCTTCTCTCATCAGTATCATGCATATATACCGCATGTGAGTTTGGGAACATAAACTTCACAAATCCAAGTGGATTACCCTTTCCGGGCTCTTTGACAAATCTAAACGGAAGATCACTATCATCACTATATTTCCACCAATCGATATCAAAAGCATCTACAGATTTTGCACCACTTTTCCATGTCTTATACATCTTAAATCTTCTAGAACTAAGATAATCTGGATCCTCTTGAATACGATGAAGCATCTCTTTTTTTACTATAGAGTCAGGCACAGTCCAATAGGGATTTATTTCAAAATATTTCATAGTTGCACTAAATATAGGGGTTGGATTTTTTCTCCTACCCACAACTACTCTCATACCTAAAACATCTTGATTATCCTTAACAAAACTCATACGAAAATCAGGAATATTCACAACGATATACTCATCACCAAAATTCTCTCTATCTGATCTAAGCCTAGAAATATTTAATGCAATACTCTTTAATCTATCTTCTACAGGAACATTTAACAATCTTCTTGTCTTCTCATCCAATCTTCCTGAATCCCATCTGCCAACTCTTCTTTGGAAATGTTTCAAAGCTTCAGAAAGCTCTTTTGTCATTTTAGCCCCAGCATATGAAGGATCATTAAAATCTCCACTCATATATAATCTTTTCGCAAGCAAAGGAACTCTTACTTTATCCACAGATCCAACACCAAGCCTTGCACCCCTTGGAATCACTGGCCATCCTCCGTGGTTTTTTATAGCATTGTATCTTGCATAGGCAGTTTTTAAGCTGTTTATCATATTGTTAGAGTTTGATAATCCATAAAGATTAGATAAAAAATTACTACTATCTTTCATAGATTTCAAAAATTGCACATAATTCTTACTTCTTAGTGGAAGATCCCATGAGTAGTGAATATCCTCTTCTAACTCCTTCTCTTTTATGATCTTCAAAAAGCGGTGCATATCCACTTCACCCTCATACAGATCTTTTGCCATTGTTAAGAAGGCATCAGTTAGATAGATGTCAAGTTTTGCGATATTAAGATTTCTACTGTTTTCATCGATATTTTTACTATTTTTGATGATCTCAAACAGTGAACTCAACTCTTCATAGTGATACTTATCTCTATCTAATCCTTGATTTGGAGCATCTTTTATCGCCTGCATCATAGAAAATATATTTGGAGTGATCGTATAGTTTGGAGAGATCCAAAAAGTGGAATAATCCATAGAACTGTAAAATCTCATTAAATCAGACTTGGATTTTAGCCTATCTATACCCTCACCACTATATTTTAAGCCATTTAGAAGACCTTTTAGATAACTTTTTATGTTGATAACTGTTCCATTGTTTGCCATATTGTCAACCCAATGGCTACTTCTGTAAGAAGGTGGCTGTTCATCTACAAATTCACCCTCAATGGTTCTATCTTCATTATACTCATTTGCCCCATTTTCTACAACTTGAGTTTCTACTCCGTCACTTTTGGTCTTTGAGAGAACTTCTAAGTCGTGATTGCTAAGAGGTATAGAATCAACAATATCTGCACTACAGTAGAGCCAATTTACCAAGATAAGTGATGTAATTACTGATTTTTTCATTTTTCCCTAAATTAATATAGTTATTTTAAAATTTCAATATAATATTTATATAAGATAAAAGTTTGCTTATATCTTCAACTAATGCTATAATTTATCAAAAAAGGATTAACAAAATGCAACTTGGAGTCAATATAGATCATATAGCTGTATTAAGAGAGGCTAGAAAGATAAATGATCCAAATCCTGTAGATGCTCTTGGCATTGTTCAAAGATCAGGTGCCAATCAGATAACAATACATCTAAGAGAAGATAGAAGACATATCAATGATCTTGATGCCAAAAACATCATCTCCTTATCTCCACTTCCAGTCAATCTAGAGTGTTCAGTTGATCCTGATATCATAGAGATAGTAGCCTCTTTAAGACCACATCGTGCTACTATCGTACCTGAAAACAGACAAGAGGTTACGACTGAAGGTGGTCTTGATCTAAATGAACCAAACTTCGCAAATCTAGATAAATCTGTTCACTATCTAAAAGCTAGAGGTATAGAGACTTCACTCTTTATAGATCCCACCATTGAGGCAATTCGTGGGGCAAAGACAATAGGTGTAGAGTGGGTAGAACTTCACACAGGAAGATATGCCAATCTATTTGCAATGCTACATTCAAATCTACCATATACCAGCCACTCCATCAAAGAGTTAGAACTAGATAGGAGCAAATTAAAACAACTATTAAAAAAAGAACTCTCCAAACTAAATGAGGCAACAGAAGAAGCTCATGAGTTTGGCTTAAAAGTAGCAGCTGGGCATGGACTAAATTATCAAAATGTAAAAGCCATTGTAGATATTGATGGAATAGAAGAGTTAAATATCGGTCAAAGTATTATCGCTAGATCTGTTTTTACAGGTTTAGAGAGTGCCATAAAAGATATGATAGAATTGATAAAATGAAGATAGCAATCAGCATTGGTGATCTAAACGGTATAGGTTTTGAGATAGCTTTAATTTCTCACGAAAAAATCAAAAAGCTATGTGATCCGATATATATTATTGACCACACAATGGCACTTCAAGCCTCAAAACTCTTAAATAAAAAATTACCAAAAGATTTTAAAACAATCCCACTATCTTTAGATTACACTATAAGCCCCTCAAAGATTTCTAGCCAAAGTGGTAACTACTCTTTTTGCTCATTTGAAAAAGCATGTGACTTAGCAGATGCCAAAGAAGTAGATGCCATAGTGACACTTCCTATTAACAAAGAGGCATGGAGTAAAGCTAGCATCAATTTTAGTGGTCACACAGATTATCTAGCACACAGATATAAAAAAGATGCCATTATGATGCTAGGATGTCAGAAGATGTTTGTAGCTCTTTATACTCACCATATACCACTAAAAGATGTCCCAAAACAGATAGACAAAGATAAACTCATCTCATTTATGGATACTTTATATAGTGAATTAAAGTTTGAAAAAGTAGCAGTTTTAGGATTAAATCCCCATGCAGGAGATGGTGGAGTCATAGGTGATGAAGACAAAATCATTCAAGAAGCTATCAACACCATAAACAAGAGATTAAATTCCGACATCTTTATAGGTCCTTTAGTTCCTGATATAGCATTTACCCCAAGAGTAAGAAATCAATTTAAATACTTCATAGCTCTTTATCACGATCAAGGTCTAATACCTCTTAAAGCACTATATTTTGAAGATAGCATCAATGTCTCCTTAAATCTTCCAATCATTAGAACTTCAGTAGATCACGGCACAGCATTTGATATCGCCTATCAGGATAAAAACCCCTCAACTACAAGTTATATAAACTCCATTAAAGAGGCTCTTGAATTGGCAAAGAAAAGAAATCCTCAATCATCCCTCTAACTACTAAAATATCCTCTTCTCTATTTACACTATCTCTAAACTCCGAAGCATTTGGCAAACCTTTAGAGTAGTTATGAAGATGTTTTCTAAAGATCCCAACTCCCTTTTTACCATAAAACTCAACCATCAAGTCATAATGTCTTAAAACGATCTCTTTTATCTTATCTTTTGATACTTCATTTAAATTATTTTTGATCTGATAAAAGATCCATGGATTTCCAACAGCACCTCTTCCTATCATAATACCATCACAGTTAGTAAACTCTCTAACTTCATTTGCAATCTGTAGTGATGTGATATCACCATTTGCTATCACAGGGATTGAGACAGCCTCTTTAGCCTCTTTTATAGGCTTATAATCGATAGGAGCTTTATACTTTCCCACTCTTGTTCGTCCATGAAATGTTATAAAATCTGCCCCTGCGTCTTCACATGCTTTTGCTATATCTGCTGCTATTTTTTTATCAAAGCCAAGTCTTGACTTTACACTTGTATATCTTTTATTGGAGTATCTTTTTATCGTTTCAACGACCTTTGATGTCAAAGTCAAATCATTCAACAATGCTGATCCACTATTTTGTGAAACTATCTTTGGCACAGGACAACCACAATTTAAATCAATACCATCAATACCCTCTATATCATTTAAGATAAGCACTGCCTCTTTGACAACCTTTAGATCAGATCCGGCTATTTGTACGATATAAGGACTCTCCAAAGGAGATTTTTCAATCATCTTATGAGTTCTTTTGGAGTGATATATCAAAGCATTAGAACTTATCATTTCAGAGTAAGTTAAATCTGCCCCAAACTCTTTAGCAAGAGTCCTAAAAGGCAAATCCGTATATCCAGCAAGTGGAGCAAGAGCTACTAAATCTTTATTTTCAAAGGAGATTAAAGCCATTTATATCTTTATACAAACAGCTCCGTATCAAAATTTCTACCTTGATCTTTTAAGAAGAGTAGATATTTAAATTTAGGATACTCATCTTCTCCTGCATTACTCAAAAACTCTCTTGCATCTTCTATCTTTTGAAGATCAAACATCACATACAAGTATGCCTCACCACCCCTGTAAGGGAACTCATGAGAAAACTTATTTGCTAGTAATACAAGTCTATCAGGACTTAGTTTTTTTCTTAATATTTTCATCACCTTAACCAACTCATCAGATACCCAAGGATCAACCTTATCCACCTTCTGCATATAATCTACTATTTGATTATTTGTCAAATCAAGAGGATTCTCTTTTGCCCTAATTCTATCCAAAAGTTTAAACAGAGTCTTTTTAGATGGCTCTTTTTCAAACTTGATAATATCATCATATGAACCAAAACTAAGAAATTTCTCAAATGCCAATGCACAAGTAACTTCATCATCACATTTGCTCAAAACTGATCTTGCAAAATCAGGATCTTCATTTAATTTATTTCTATAATTTTTCAACATATAAGGGTTAGAAGGTGATAAATTATAAGGAGATAGATCAACAACCTCTCCTCTTTCTATCTGCTCTTTCAAATCAATGATATCTTGGATTTCATCGTTGTGTACTCTATGCTTTTTTGCCTTATTTGGATCACTGTTTAAAAGTGGCAATATAGCCCCTGGTAGTTTAAAAACTTCACTTTTGTAGTTAGTTTCTACCTCTTTGCC
>CAZYJF010000014.1:0-10064 GCA_964647715.1 uncultured Sulfurospirillum sp.
CTCTTGGATATCTCTTGCTTTTTTATCAACCACAAGTGCAAGTGCTGAATTTAAGAGTACTATATCTCTTTTTGCTCCATGCTCCTTTCCTTCAAGTATATCTTTGGTAATTTTGGCATTTGCTTTTGCATTGGCTCCTAAAATTTCCTCTTTAGGGTAGAGTTTTAGACCATAGTTTTGTGGATCTATCTCATACTCTTTTCTTTCATTATCACTTAGTTTGATGGCATATGTGATATCACTGATACTAACTTCATCCATCCCATCACGACTACTCACAGCTATGGCACTCTTGGTATCTAAAAGGCTCAAAGCCTCTATGATTCTCTTTAAAAAATCTTTATCAAACACACCTATTAGATAGTTTTTAACCCCTGCTGGGTTTGTAAGAGGGCCTAATATATTAAATATACTCCTGTGATCTAAGCTCTTTCTAATAGGCATGATATGTTTCATCGCAGGATGATGATTTTGGGCGAACAAAAAACAAAATCCACACTCTTGAAGCATTTTTGCTTGATCTTTGGTATCTAAGTTTAAATTTATTCCCAACTCTTCAAGCATATCAGCACTTCCACTTTTACTTGTGATGCTTCTATTTCCATGTTTTGCTACAAATGATCCACTTGAAGAAAGTAGTAGCGACACAGTTGAGGAGATATTAAAGCTACCACTCTTATCTCCTCCTGTTCCTACTACATCTATGAGCTTATCTTTTAACTCTTCATCTAAATCAAGCTTGATAGAGTATGCTCTCATCACATCAACAGCAGCGGCAATTTCATTTGCACTCTCACCCTTTTGATATAAATCTACTAAAAATTTTCTAGCCTCATCCTCACTCATTTTATTGGCAAAGAGTTTTTCAAACTCTAACCTTGCTTCTTCAAAGCTCTTTGACATACTCATCCTTTTGGGATTTTGGGATAGATTTTGTAACTGGTATCTTTAAAACTTCAAATTTTTGATCACCTTTTAAGTAGTTTATTGTGATAATGTCACCAACTTTGACATCTTTTGCAGCCTTGCAAGTTACTCCATTTATCTGGACTACTTTGGATTTGCACATATCCTCGCTGATTGATCTTCGTTTGACGATATTGACCACATTTAGAAACTTATCTATTCTCAATTTTTGTACCTAGTTTATAATTTTAATAATCATTTTATAATAAATATTTTGAATTTTCGTTGAAATTAGAGAAGAATACAAAATATTTATTCATATCTTATTAAAGTCATATTTGGATAAAATGGCTAAAATTTTTCACAAGGATTGCAATGTCAAAAAAAGATGTAAAAAAAGTAGTTTTAGCTTATAGTGGAGGGCTTGATACTTCTATCATACTAAAGTGGCTTCAAGATGAGTATAACTGTGAGGTGGTAACTTTTACGGCTGATATAGGTCAAGGTGAAGAGGTAGAACCAGCTAGGCAAAAAGCCATTGATCTTGGTATAAAGCCGGAAAATATCTTTATAGAGGATTTAAAAGAAGAGTTTGTAAGAGATTATGTATTTCCAATGTTTAGAGCAAATGCTATCTACGAGGGTGAGTATCTTCTTGGAACCTCGATTGCTAGACCACTTATAGCAAAAAGGCAGATTGAGATTGCCAAACTTACCGGTGCTGATGCGGTGGCTCATGGAGCTACTGGAAAAGGAAACGATCAGGTTCGATTTGAGATAGGATATCTTAGCCAAAATCCAGATATCAAAGTGATAGCTCCGTGGAGAGAGTGGGATTTAAACTCAAGAGAAAAACTATTAAAATATGCCCAAGATCACGGAATAAAGATAGATCAAAAAAAGGGTAAATCACCCTACTCTATGGATGCGAACCTTCTTCATATCTCTTATGAGGGCTTGATCCTTGAAGATCCAAATGTCGAGCCTGAAGAGTCAATGTGGAGATGGAGTGTCAGCCCTGAGGAGGCTCCAAACACTCCTGAGTATATCGAGATTGGATATAAAAACGGTGATCCTATCTCACTAAATGGCAAAGAGTTATCTCCCTCATCTATGCTTGAGAGCCTAAATGCTCTTGGAAATAAGCATGGTATTGGAAGAATTGATATAGTCGAGAATAGATTTGTGGGGATGAAAGCAAGAGGGTGTTATGAGACACCTGGAGGAACTATCATGCTAAAAGCTCATAGAGCCATAGAGTCTATCACTCTTGATAAAGAGGCTGCTCACTTAAAAGATGAATTGATGCCAAGATATGCTACTTTGATCTACAATGGATTTTGGTTCTCACCAGAGAGAGAAATGCTTCAAGCTGCGATTGATAAATCACAAGAGGGTGTTGATGGAGTTGTTAGATTGAAACTTTACAAAGGAAATGTCACAGTAGTAGGAAGAAGTTCTCCAAATTCTCTCTTTAGTGAAGAGTTTAGTACTTTTGAAGAGGATGAAGTCTATAACCAAAAAGATGCAGAAGGTTTTATCAGACTAAATGCCCTAAGATTTATCATAAAGGGTAAAAAGTCCTAAATAAAAGAGAAGGGTTATGCTGCCTTCTCTTTATGCAAACCTTTCTCTAATCTTGAAATAAAAGAGTCTGGTGTATCATCACTCTCATGTAGTGTCACAGCATAATCTAAAGTAGCTCTCATATTGACAAAACTTTTACTCTCTACTATACTTTTGATAAGATGTCCTATTTTATTTGCTGATTCTAGGCTACACTCAGGAAGTATTAGCAAAAATTCATCTTTCTCCCATCTAGCTAAGACATCATGCTCTCTTATCTCATACCCCACACTCTCTAGCATTTTATCAGTTGCTTCTCTTACAAAAAAAGCATCATCTTTGTTCCACTCTACCTTGAAAAGTATTCCACTTAAGTCTCTCTCACCCTCTCTATCATTATGAATATCAGAGTTTGCAAAAGATGTTAGCTTCTCCTTTGTATAAGTAGCCAAAAAATCATCAAAACTGATTTGATCTCTAAGTTTATCTGATCTAAGCAGTGCCTTTAAAAAAAACATTTTCTTTCCAACCATAATTTACCGTCCTAAAAAGATATTTGCGATCTCTTATCGCTTAAAAGGAGTATCGGTTTCTCAAAAAAAAAGTTAAGTAAATTTACATAATAGGAGATTTTTTTCTTTTTTTGTTACCTATTTGCAAAAATGATAAATTTATTTTCATAAATATTAAAATAGACTTACTTTAACTATGAAAAAATCAATATCTGAATTTTATCGCTATTTAGAAGAGAATTTGGTTAAAAAAAATTATTAATTTAGAGTGCAGAGCTCTTAAATGGTGCCGATTTAGTTGTAAGGCTTTGAGATATCAGTTTTTGCCTCCTCTTTTTCTGATATCCAAAGCTTTATTTAGATCTTCAATCGTATCAATCCCAAAACTATTACTTTTTACCCTAACCATCGAAATCTTTTTTCCGTGATATATCGCTCTTAACTGTTCAAGCTTTTCTATATCTTCAAGAGGAGATTGCCCAAGACTACAAAACTCCTTTAAAGTAGCTCTTTTAAAGCCGTAAATTCCAATATGTCCAAAATATTTAGACTCCTTGTCTCTTGCAAATGGAATCTTTGATCTTGAAAAGTATATAGCTTCTTCAAATTTGTTTAGTACCACTTTGACAAGATTTGGATCATCTGCAAGATCACTCTCAATCTCTTTGTAGCAAGATACCATCATCTCATCTTTGATATTTTTACACCTGTTATATACTGCTTGAACCACCTCTTTTTCTATAAACGGCTCATCTCCTTGAAGGTTGATTACGATTTCATCATCTGAAAGATTTAGTTTGCTTGCTGCTTCATTTATCCTATCTGTTCCACTTTGGTGATCTTGGCTTGTCATCACAGCTTCAAAACCATACTCTTTGACTACATTCAAAACTTCATTAGAATCGGTAGCGATAAGAACTCTATCAATATCTTTGACTCTATTTGCCGTAGCGACAACCATAGGAGTCCCCTCAATATCGGCTAAGACTTTCTTTGGGAAGCGAGTAGAAGCAAGACGGGCTGGAATGATAATCAAATTTGATCCTTTTTGCAAAATTATATCAATATGGTGCTAAAATCAAAACAAAAAGGTTTTTCTTTGCTTCTTTACCAAGAGGAGAGTGGATTTTTATTTAACTCTGATGCTCACTTTCTTTATGACTTTATCTCCAAGAGTGTACCAAAAGGTAGAGTCTTGGATGTGGGGTGTGGATGTGGGATCGTTGGATTGTTATTAAAAAGAGATTTTGATATAGGTTTAACTGGTATTGATATCCAAGAACACAATATTTTTCTCTCACAGATCAATGCAAAAGTAAATTCTCTTGAGGGAAGATTTGTTTTGAGTGATTTTAAAGAGTTTGAAGATAGTGATAAGTTTGATCTAATCATCTCAAATCCACCCTATTATCACGATGGAGTAAGCAAAAGTGAAAATTCATCTATTTTTATCTCAAGATACAGTAGCAACCTTAGTTTAGAAGAGTTTATAAAAAAATCAAACTCATTGATTAAGCCAAGAGGAAGCTTGATCTTTTGTTATGATGCTAAACAGATCCAAGATATTCTTTGGCTTCTTTTAAAATATAAATTCAAGGTTAATAAACTTCGCTTTGTCTATGGTAGAATTGACAAAGAGTCACATCTTGTTTTGGTAGAGGCGAAAAAGAGTTCAAAATCGCTTTGCAAAACGGTGCCACCTTTGGTTCATTTTATAGATGGAGATTTAAGTGATGAAGCAAAAAGTATTTACCAAAAGACAAGGACTTATAGTATAAAATGCAAAATATCGTAAAAAAAGATGGCTACAACTTCGCCTTTAATGTAGATGCTTGTCAAAGTTGCGAAGGAAACTGCTGTATAGGCGAGAGTGGCTATGTCT
The DNA here is from genome assembly GCA_964647715.1 of uncultured Sulfurospirillum sp. Lineage (GTDB taxonomy): Bacteria > Campylobacterota > Campylobacteria > Campylobacterales > QNZT01 > QNZU01. The sequence goes on from CAZYJF010000014.1 coordinate 4,867, forward strand.
GGCTAAACAAGAATGAAGCACAACAGATAGCAAATTTTCTATCTATGCCTTATGAGGAGTTTGTCAAGACTCACTTAAGAAAGGTTCGTTTTCGCTACTCTTTAAAAGAGATAGTTGTGGATGAGAGTAATTATGTGTGTGAATTTTTTGATCTAAACACAAAAAGATGTAAGATTTATGATGTCAGACCAAAACAGTGTAGAACATTTCCCTTTTGGGAACACTTTATCAACAATACAAAAGAGGTGGAAAAAGAGTGTCCAGGAATCTTACCCTTATACTAGCACTACTGTTTTTTAGTTCTTGTGGAGCCAAAAAGATCCATGAGGGGGTAAAAACTCCCCTAAAGATGGTTCAACTTGGAGCTGATCCTAGATACAACAAAGATGACTTTTATTTTTTGGCAGCTCTTGATGCAAAGTATTTAGGAGATAGCCAAGCTTCAGCAAAGTATTTTGAAAAACTATACTATGATACAAAAAATGTAGATTTTGCATACGAGGCGATTAGATCATATGCGAAGATAAAGGATTTTGATAAAGTTAAGCAGATCATAAAAACAGCTTTGCAAAATCATCCAGATGATCTAAACTTAAAAAGGTACAGTGCGGCATTTTATATCGATACAAAAGATTACGAAAAGGCAAATTTGATCTTAAAGACTTTGCCAAGATCAAGTGATCCTAATATCCAAAATGCTGATGAGACTCTAAAAGCCACAGTAGAACTTGGTCTTGGAAATACTCAAAAAGCACTTGAATATTTTAGAGCAAAGTATCAAAAGAGTAAGTCGAGTCGTGATGCCATAGTCTTGAGTGATCTTTTATATTCAGATGGGAAGATAGATGAGGCGATAAAGGTTTTGAAAAATCATACTGATTTTGTTGAATGTAATGAACAAATATGTGCTAGATTAATCACCTACTATAAAGATAAAAACCAAGTTGAGCCTATCATATCTCTAACAAAAAAGCTCTATAAAAAAACTCATAAAGCTTCATATGCAGCGATGCTTATAAAGTTGTACCAATATGTTGATGATAAGGATAGAGCGATAGAGTTTTTAAAAGATTCGCATTTTGATGATAAACTTCTACTACAACTCTACATCGCCAAGAAAGATTATGCTCATGCAAAAAGCTTAGCAAAAAGACTCTACAATGAGAGTGGTGATCTTGATATGCTAGCACAGCTTCTGATGGCAGAGTATGAGGGTAGTAAAAAAAGAGATAAGAGTTTTATGAAGAGTTTTAGCAAAAAGTTTGATAAAGTTGTTGAAAAAATCGACGACCCAATCTACAACAACTTCTATGGATATATCCTAATAGATGAGGATTTTAACATCCCAAAGGGTATAGAACTTGTAAAAAAAGCACTCAAAAAAGAGCCAGATGCTCCATTTTTTATCGACTCTTTAGCTTGGGGATACTACAAAAGTGGAGATTGTAAAAAAGCTTTAGAGACGATTGAACCAATTGTTGAGGGTGCAAAAGCAAAAGAGATTAAAGATCACTACAAAAAGATAAGAGAGTGCCAATGATACTAGATGATATTATAAAAAAGACAAAAGAGGATCTGAAAAAAAGAGAGAAAGAGTTTCCGCTTGAGTGGCTAGGAAGATCACTTGCATACAACCCCTACCCTCCAAGAGATGTCAAACCATATCTTACTTCTACAAAAGAGGATCCTTACAAGATAATAGCCGAGGTAAAAAAAGCAAGTCCTAGCAAGGGAGTCATAAGAGAGGATTTTGATCCACTCTTTATCGCCCAAGAGTATGCCAAGGCTGGAGTAGATGCCATTTCAGTGCTGACTGAGCCTCACTTTTTTCAAGGAGATTTGGAGTATCTAACTGGCATTAGAAGATATGTTCCAACTCCACTTCTAAGAAAAGATTTTATTGTTAGTGAGTATCAGCTAGTTGAAGCTTTAGTTTATGGAGCTGATTTTGTTTTGTTGATTGCCAAGGCTTTAAGCAAGAAGGAGTTAAAAGATCTTCTAAACTACACTTGGCACCTTGGAATGAATGCATTGGTTGAGATACACGATAAAGAGGACTTGACTAAGGCTATCTTTGCAGGAGCTGATATCATCGGTATAAATCATAGAAATCTTGAAACATTTGAGATGGATATGAATTTGAGTGAGAAGCTAATACCTCTTATCCCAAATGGCAAAATAATCGTGGCTGAGAGTGGTATCAACGACAAAGAGACGATAGTAGAGCTGAACAAAATCGGAGTAGATGCCTTTTTGATAGGTGAGCATTTTATGAGACAAGATGATATTTGCGAGAGTGTAAAGAGTTTAAAGAGTATCTGATTTAGGATAGATGTGCAGATAGAATTTGGTAAATACAAGGGCCGAGAAGTTGATGTCTTAGAGGATGATCTCTCATATGCAAAGTGGATCTTAGATCAAGAGTGGGTAAAGCAGAAATATCCAAAGTTTTATGAAGTAGTAGAAGAGTTATACAAAGAAGAGTCTAAAAACATTGCCCAAAATTCATTAAAGGCAAAAGAGAATTTTTTGATCTCTATGGATTTAAAATCAGAAAAGATTGAAAACTTTGATGAGTATCCTCTTTGCTTGCCGGTTGTGAAAAACTTGGAAAGAACTCTTTTTCATCCAAATGTTACCTTTATCATAGGAGAAAATGGTAGTGGCAAATCAACTCTTTTAGAAGCATTAGCAATCACTCAAGATTTTAATCCTGAGGGAGGCAGTGTGAACTTCTCCTTCTCTACAAGAGAGTCTCACTCTAATTTACATGAATATTTGCGAATTGCAAAAAGTTTCAAGAGACCAAAAACGGGATTTTTCCTTCGAGCTGAGAGTTTTTTTAATGTTGCAACAGAGATTGAGAATATTGGTGATGGTATCATCAAATCATATGGAGGAAAATCTCTCCATGAAAAATCACACGGAGAAGCATTTTTTTCTTTGATGCAGTATAGATTTGGAGCTGAGGGATTGTATATACTTGATGAGCCTGAATCTGCCCTATCCCCAAACAGACAGATGTCGATGCTAAGCCAAATCCATCAGTTAGTATTAGAAGGGTCGCAATTTATCATAGCTACCCACTCTCCAATACTTCTTGCATATCCAAATGCAACTATTTATGAGATACAAGATGGACACTTAAACAAATGCCTATATGAAGAGAGTGAAACATTTAGGATTTCAAAAGATTTTTTGAATGATCCTAAACGGTTTTTGCAAATACTATTAGATTAGATTTTAAAGAGAGATACTTTCTCTTTGATCTCATTTACTTTTGATGCAAGATGTGATGTTCCTTCTGAGATAGAAGCAAGTTTTTCACTATTGCTAGCTGAAAGTTTATCTGTTTCTTGCAGATCTTGTGCCATATTTTCAACACCTTGGGTGTTTTTATCAATGCTTTGAGCAGAACTTTCAATCTGCTTTCTTGCATCGTCCATGATAGTATTTACCCACTCTACCTCTTTTAGTACTTCATCTGAAGTTTGAGTCATAGATGAGATATTTTCTGCATTTTGATTCATCTCACTACTAGCTTCAAGTATATTTTGCATGATGACATTGATTGTGGCATTAATCTCTGAGAGAGATTTTTGGGTCATCTCGGCTAATTGTCTAACTTCATCAGCAACTACGGCAAAACCACGACCGTGTTCACCAGCTCTTGCAGCTTCAATGGCGGCATTTAATGCAAGTAGGTTTGTCTGTTCAGATATATCATCAATAACACTCAAAACATTTTTGACCTCATTTGCATCTTGGCTTAATTGATTTATCTTTTGTGCCATCTCGATCTCTTTTTCACTACTGTCTTGGACTTTTAGTGCCAAAGATTGTACAGATTCTGTTGCTTTTTGGAGTGTAGTATAGGCTGTTAATATTTGCTCTTTAGAGTCATTGGCCAACTCTCTAGAAGTGATTAACTCCTCTTTTATACTTTCACCTTTTTTTGCGATTTGCGATATGACTTGTGACATATCTTTAGAGTTTTCATCTATCTCTTTTGATTGGCTTAACATTTTCATAGCATTGTCATTACTACTATCAACAGCTACAAGTGCATCTTTCATAGTGCTTTGAATTGAAGTTCTAAGAGAGTTATATGCATTTACAATCTGACTTAACTCATCTTTAGTATCAACATGTAGGTCTTTACTTAAATCTTTATTCTTTTCAATATCTTTTAACTGACTAACAACTGAACTTACAGTACCACTTACAGAGTGATAAAATGCTTGAAAGATCATACCTAAAAGTAGCATGAATATAATTGCTTCTATAAAAAGATTGTGCACTAAAGATTGAAGTTTATCAACTCTTTTTTCTAGAAGACGAGCTAACTGTTTTTCTGTATCATTGTAGAGTTTGTTTGCTGCATCAATTACCTCTGTTCCCATTTGAAAGTAGTTAGCTGATTTCATATCTTGTTTTTTAATCAGATGCTCTTTTGTAGCTTGATTAAATTGATTGTACTTATTTATAAGAGTCTTTTTTTCATCATCTAGAAGCTCTTTTAACTCTTTATTGGCATCATAAGCTGATATAAAACCATTTTTAAGAGCATCTAAATTACCTTGAGCTTGACTTTGAAATGTCACCAATTTTGCTACTTCATTTACATCAATAGATCCCTTGTTTAAAATCATAGCACCTAGTCCTCTTGCACGACCAGTGTTTTCTATGATATTTGGAAGTTTATTTACTACTGCATCCATCAGATAAAAGGTATCAAGATCAGGATCTAGTATTAGATTTGATTTGTCACCTATAAATACTATCAAATCCAACTCTTTATTTACAATTTTGGTATATTCTTTAAAAGCAGTATCACTATCAAGTGTAAGAGATTTAGAAATCATCTCATTTAAGCTCTTTTTGATATCAGATACTAGTGAATCCAAACCTTTAATAGGTGTGTTTGAAAACTCATCAAGTACTTTTTGAAGCTTGGCTTTTGCATCTTGGCTAAGAATTTGAACCTTCTCTTTAGCTTGTGCATTTCCACTTAGATATGATGCTGTTGTTCCTCTTAATTTTTGAGTAGTAAGTAAGAGATCTTTTACAGGTAAAAGCAGTTTTGCACCATCAAGCTCTTTTTGAGAAAAGAGCACATCTTTATGCAGGGATTTATAGTTTTCATAAACAAGATATGAACTAAAACCAAATACTAAAAAACCAATTAGAGTAAACTT
>CAZYJF010000014.1:10164-12990 GCA_964647715.1 uncultured Sulfurospirillum sp.
ATGAAGTCTCTTTTAGGCTATCAATGTATGTTTTTGTTTTTTGCAATGAGCTATCTGCAAGTAGAGACTCTTTTGCACTCTCCTCACTCTTTTGTACAGCAGTTTCAATGAAACCGATACTATCTTCAATCTTTTGTGTAACATTATCTGAGATATTTACGATATCGTCAAATGCTTTTACACCCTGATCCATCTCTTCACTAAGATTGGTGATACCTTGAACGATGATATTGATAGTTGCATTAATATCTGAAAGAGATTTTTGTGTTCTCTCTGCTAGTTGTCTAACTTCATCAGCTACAACTGCAAAACCACGACCATGCTCACCTGCTCTTGCTGCTTCAATGGCTGCATTTAGTGCAAGCAGGTTTGTCTGATCTGCGATATCAGAGATGATATTTAATACTCCCTTTACCTCTTGAGACTGGTCTGCAAGCTCTTGTAATCTTTCATTGATCTGTAACTCTTGCATATTTCTTTGGCTGATATTAGAACTCAAACTTGCCAAATATTCTTGAGTTTGGAGTATCATCTTAGAAGCCTCTTGTATTGTCTGCCCTGCTTCTTTTGCATAGAGTTCGTTTGTATTTGTACTTTTAAGTGAAGTATCTATTTCACCTAATACACTCTCTAACTCATTTTGTATTTTTTTCGTTTTTTCTTCTATATCTTTGGAAAATTTTGCCATATCCAAAGAGAGAGATTTTGTGAGTGTTGCATCATCAGAAATATCTAGTGTTGAAGATAGTTTTTTAGAAAACTCATTGATTAACCTTGCGATTTCATTGTACTCCAAAGAGTATTTTAAATTTATATCAAGAGTGTCTGATACTTTAAAATCAGCTAGATAAGCTTGTATTTTTTTTGCTGCATCGACACCATTTATCTTTTCATCCCACTCATGTAAGAATATCACTCCAGCAACTACATACTGAACTATTGAGCCAATCACATTATCTGTAAAAAAGATTGCATTTGCTATAAGTAAAATGATTCCCAAATAGTGAGTAAAACGCATCCTAATAAAAAGAGAATGTATCATTATTTATACCTTTAGTTAAATTCATAATCTAAAGGAGTATCGTCAATTTAAAAAAAATGTTTAGCTAAGATCTGTAGATTTTCAACCCATCTAAAAAGAGTATCAAGATAGAATCAGGACAATATCTAAACTTCTTATGATCCTCACTTCTAAAGAGAGAACTTAGTTCCCCTTTGCTTATATCGATATCTACTATTTTAAAAATCTCAAAGAGATCACTCTCCTTTAATTCAAAAGCAACTCTTAACTTTTTTAGTATGAGATTGTTTGTCAAAGAGACTTTATCATCACTTCTGCTCTTAATCTCCCCTCTTTTATAGACAATCATTCCATCAAGAAACTCTCCAAAAGCTTCATATCCACAATCAAGATACTCTTTGGAGCCTTCTTCGCTTAAGTATCCATCAACTCTTTTTTGAGGAATTTTGTATCCATTTAACTCAAAGATGGTATGCATCTTTTCATTATCAACACCTAAAAGAGTTTGTAGTTTTTTTAGTATTTGGTTTGTTTTAATCATTCGATATTTGTATATACTGCCAAGACATCATCGTCATCTTCAATCTTATCTATCAGACTCTCAATCTCTTCTAACTGCTCATCAGTTAATTCTACGGAACTGTTTGGGATATATTTTAATTGAGATTTTTTCACATCTATATTTTGAGCCTCTAAAGCTTTTGAGAGATCACCAAAAGCTTTAAACTCTCCATAAGCTATGATACTATCCCCATCAACATCAAACTCTTCAAGCCCGTGATCTATTAGCTCCAGTTCCAACTCTTCTAGATCAAGATCTGAAGGTTTTTCAAACTCAAAGACAGCTTTTCTTGTGAACATAAATTCCAAACTACCCTTATCTAGCATTTGACCACCTGCTTTGTTGAAGTAGTTTCTGATATTTGCAACGGTTCTTGTGTTGTTGTCAGTTGCTGCTTCAATCACTACTAGCACACCATGAGGAGCTTTTCCCTCATATGTGATCTCTTTTATGTCATCACCCTCTTTACTAATAGCCCTCTTAATTGCCGCTTCGATATTGTCTTTTGGCATATTTTGAGCTTTTGCATTTTGGATTGCAGCTCTTAGCTTGGCATTTTGATCAGGATCTGGCACTCCATCCTTTGCAGCTACGGTGATAGCTTTGGAGAGTCTTGGAAAGACTTTAGACATCGTGCTCCATCTCTTCTCTTTTGCCGCTCTTCTATACTCAAATGCTCTTCCCATATATCTTTCCTTAAAGAAATTTTTTGGCAATTATAGCACTATTTGTTAAAATCAAATCATTTTCTGACGATCTGAGGGTATGAACAGATATCTAATCGCACTTTTTTTAACAACATCTTTGTATGCTTTGAAGGTCAATATCACTAAAGATTTGCCATTTGTAAAGATAAAGCATGAGGGCAAAGAGATAGTTATCAAAAGAATCCAAGATACAAATCACAAATTAACAAACTCTTTTAGCAAAACTTCTCGTCCGACTCCTCCATTTTTCATCCAACCATACACACCTATTGAGGGTATTAAGACGATTGAAGAGCTTGAAGTATTAGATGCACTAAAAAATAATTCAGCGATACTGATAGATGCAAGACTTACAAAATGGTATAAATACTCTACCATTCCAGCTGCACTAAATATTCCTTTTTCAATGATCTATGGAAAAAAGATCAAAGTGTTTGGAGAGAAGATATTAAGTATTTTAAAAAATGATGATTTAATCATCTTTGATAATGGTCCTTGGGATCAGCAAGCTGTTGCACTGATGAAATCACTCATAA
>CAZYJF010000015.1:0-4321 GCA_964647715.1 uncultured Sulfurospirillum sp.
ATAGTATCTAGCCTTTATGCCATACTTCTTCTCTAAATCCTCTGCAATCTCTTTTGCTAAATCCTCATTTGAGTTGTAAGTAAAAGCCACATTTACACCCTCTTTAGCAAATTCATAAACGATAGCTTTTCCTATACCCTTAGTCGCACCACTAATTACTAATGTTTTACCTTTCATTAAAATCCTTTTATCTCAAATTTTTTCAACATATCTTCGATTAACTTATAATTTTCTTTGCTAGGAGAACACAAAGGCAATCTATACTCAAGATTTGGTATCAATCCTGCTATAAACATAGCTGCTTTTATCGGTATAGGATTGCTTTCACAAAAAAGAAGAGTGTTTAACGGATATAATTTGTCATTGATAGCCTTTGACTCATTAAACTTACCCTCTAGTGCAAAATGAACCAATTTACTCTTTAGATCTGGCAATAAGTTTGCAGTAACTGATGTGATACCTTTTCCTCCATTTGCAAGTATTGGAAAATCAATAGCATCATCTCCACTAAGTAGCACCAAATCACTCTCTTTTGAAAGAAGCTCTACACATCTTTCCATAGATCCGGTTGCCTCTTTGATGCCATATATATTTTCTACATCATTAAAGAGTCTAATAACTGTATCTGCTTGTATATCCACACCTGTTCTTCCAGGAACATTATAGAGCATTACAGGTATCTCTACACTGTTTGCTATCTCTTTGTAGTGCTGATAGAGTCCCTCTTGTGAAGGTTTATTGTAGTAGGGTGATACGGAAAATATAGCATCAACGCCACACTGCTGTGCAAACTTGGCTATATCTATCGCTTCATGTGTTGAGTTGCTTCCTGCTCCTGCTAAGACTTTGGTTTTGCTACCCTTACAGACATTAACAGCTATCTCAATACACTCTTTATGTTCATTATGACTTAAAGTCGCACTCTCACCAGTAGTACCTACCGGACATATCGCATCGATGTCGTTGTCTATCTGTCTTTTTATCAATTTTGCATATGTATCTTGGTCAATTTTACCATCTTTAAATGGCGTAATAATAGCAGTTGTTGCCCCTTGGGGTAAACTCATTTATCATCCTTTTTTAAAATTAGAATTGTTTGGTTATCTTTTGTAAAATACTTTTGTGCAACCTCTTTTATCCTCTTTGGAGTCAACTCTCTAAATCTCTTCTCATACTCAAGTAGAGGCTTTATATCTCCTTTAGCAAGATAAGACCCAAAGATAGAGACGATATTTTTAGAGTTTTCCATCTGATAGATAAAATCAGCCTTTTCATTGATTTTGATCTTATTCAACTCATCTTCAGAAACTTCAATATTTTTGAGTTTTTCTATCTCTTCTTCTATATCTTTTTCTACATCTTCAGCCTTAATACCAGGGTTGCAGACTCCAAGAAATAAAAATACCCCTGGATCTTTATTCTCCATGTTATAAGCACTGATTGAGTTTAATAACCTTTTTTTATCGATTAATTTTTTATTTAATCTTGAGCTTTTACCACCTGTAAGGATATCACTAATAGCAGTAAGAGCTATCTGGTCTTCACTTTGAAAATTTGGTATATGGTAAGCGATGGCTAACATCTGTACTTGGCTATCTTTGTGAACTATGATTCTTTTTTGACCATCTTGTTTTGGTTCTACTTGATGAGGAGTTGGGATTTTTTCAACTTCATTTTTTATCTTCCCAAATTTATCCTCAGCCTCTTTGAAAACCTCCTCTTGGTCAATATCTCCAGCCACTACCAACACAGCATTTTTAGGCTGATAGTATGTTTTATGAAAATTCTTGATATCTTCAATAGTCCAATGCTTTATATCTTCTACAAAACCAATAGGTGTCCAGTGATAAGAGTGGTAAAGGTAAAGATTGTTAAAAAGTCTAAAATATAGATACCCCATAGGTGAATTATCAGTTCTCCATCTTCTCTCTTCTAAAACAACATCCCTTTCCGGTTGAAACTCTTCATCTTTTAAGTTGAGATTTTGCATCAATTCAGCAAAAAGTTCAAGAGATTTTGGCAGATTTTTAGCAGATGATTTGATAAAGTACTGTGTATAATCAAAACCTGTTGAGGCATTATTGACCCCTCCAAATCCCTTTACGATCTCATCAAATTCACCAGCTTTTAAATTTTTGGTCGATTTGAAATTTAAATGCTCGAGCATATGAGCGATTCCACTCTTGCCCATCACTTCATTTCTACTTCCCACTTTATAAAATATATCTGTTGTAATAACCCCAGAACCATTTTTCATAGGTATTACTACAACTTCTAGTCCATTTTTGAGGGTTTTGCTGTAATGTTTTGGTAAAATCCCACCCATTAATACTCCTGTTACGAAAAAAATTGTAAATATTACTTTTATCATCTTAAATCAGCTCCTATAGCTTCACTAATATGAGTATAACCATCCTTCTTTAGTAAATCAACCAAGCCTTGATTTATCTCTTTTGCTAATGAAGGACCTTTAAATATAAGTGCTGAAAAAATCTGTATCAATGTAGCTCCTGCTCTAATTCTTCTGTAAGCTTCATCTGCACTATCAATCCCACCTACTGATATCAAGGTCGTATCTTTATAGAACTCTTGAGCAATACTCTTAAATAGATTATAACTTTTTTCTTTTAACACTTCACCACTTAAGCCACCAAAATCTTTGGCATCTTCTAAGAGAGTGTAATCGATAGTAGTATTTGTAGCGATGATTCCATTTGCACCACTTTCTAGAGCTTTTTCACATAAGTTTATCGCATCTTTTGATTCAAGATCAGGTGCGATTTTGAGTAAGACAGGCTTTGAAGTTTTTGATTTTGCCATAGAAAAAAGCTCTTTTATAAATTTTTCATTTTGAAGATCTCTAAGTCCTGGAGTATTTGGAGATGAGAGGTTGATGACTATATAATCACATATACTCTCTAACGAGACTATCAACTTTTCGTAATCTTTTATAGCTTCACTTTGGGCTGTTATTTTATTTTTCCCTACATTAGCACCAATAGGTATCTTGTATGGATATAACTCTTTTACTCTCTCTTTGATAAGCTCTAAGCCATCATTATTAAAACCCATAGCATTTTGAATGGAGTTTTGTTTTGGGTATCGAAAGAGTCTTGGTCTTGGGTTCCCCTCTTGTGGAAGGGGAGTGAGTGTGCCATACTCTACATAACCAAATCCCAAAGAAGCAAGAAGAGGGATTAAAGTGGCATTTTTATCAAATCCAGCTCCTATACCTACAGGATTGGCAAAAGTTGTACCCAATGTATGCTGGATTAAACTCTTATCTTCTACTTTGTAAATTCTTTCAATTACTCTTTGTAGAGAGTCGATATTGTTGATGATATATTTTGAACTGTTCTCTAAAATGTGATGAGCAAACTCAGGATCAAGAAGAAATATAAGCCTACTAATATCTTGATATTGCATAATACCCCATATAATTTTTGACTCATTATACAAAAAAATTATTAACCAAGGCTAGCTACTACTTCTTTTGGAGAGTCTTTTCCATACTCTTAAGCTCTTTTTTTGCCTTTTTTATACTGCTTTTTAATGTTTTTACTTTCACAGCTTCAAGATAGACATTTCCCTGTTTTGTTTTTAGGGATTTTTTTTGCAGTTTTGTCTCTAAGACCTCTATCTTGTTAAGAAGGTCATCTTTTTCATCTTCTAAAAGTTTCAACTCATTGTGCAGTATAGAGTTCTCATTCTCTAGATATTTATATTCGTTTATCTCCTCTTTAAGAGAGTTTAGTTCCAACTCTAGATCAGACTGTGAATTTGAACTAAGAGATCTTTTTTCAATATCCTCTATATCCATATTTCTGATGAGTAACTCTTTTTGAGTTTGTTGAAGCTCTTTTTCCAACCTAGCAATCTCTTCATCTTTTTTGATAACATCGCTTAAAGCTTCATTTAACTCAGCTTTTTTCAAATCACATTCATCTTGTAAAAGAGAGTATTTTTCATTTAATTTCTCATTCTTTACTAGCGAGGATAAAATCCAACCAAATAAAAATCCAAAAGCTCCTGCAGCTAGTAAGCACATGATAAATTTGCTAATCATCCATAACATTTGCTATCTCCTCTCTCTTAGATAGATAAAGATGCTATCTTCACTACTATCTTGTTTGATAAATATATTTTTGCTATCTACATTTTTTTTGATGTATATCTTTTTCAAGCGATTTAACTTCGATATATCTGGACCTTTTATAACGATATATCTATGATCTTTTAGTCCATATTTAAATGCAATTTTAGTGATCTGATTACCTTGCCCCTCTAAAAAGTCACTTGTATTGTTTAGTGCAATCACATC
>CAZYJF010000015.1:4421-12898 GCA_964647715.1 uncultured Sulfurospirillum sp.
TCTTTTTTGATCTTACTTGGAGATTTAGCTTCAATATGTAGTCTATCCTCTGGATTTATCTTTATATGAGTGATTGTAGTGTTTTTCATAGGTAGAATAGTTTTTTTACTAAAGTCACTATTTTTTTTATTTAAATCTTCAATGACCACATCTTTAGTAAATTTCGTGTCATTTGTTATATTTAGGCTATCTATACTCTTCTTTATATCCTGTTCATTTTGATATGAAGATGCAAAATTTGGATTTAATTCATCTAAGTGAGTAGTAACACAATAGGTTATAAACAAAAGGCTGAAAAAAGATCCAAGCCAAATCATACTTTTACTGTCTATCAAAATTGCTACTCCAAAAGATTTAAATGTAAAGATATATTATCTTTTAAATCTTATAGTACACAAAAACTTTACTTTTGTAAACCCTTTAAGCGTATAAATTGCTCACAATGTTTCAAAAGTTCACTTATACTACCCTCACATTCAACTTTTCCCTCTTTTAATAAAATTATTTTATCTGCATCCTCTATGGTTTTTAACCTGTGAGCGATGATTAATGTGATTTTGTCTTTTGAAATCTTTTGTATTGCTTGACTTATCTTCATCTCACTCTCATTATCTAGTGCTGAAGTAGCCTCATCAAAGATCAAAATTTTAGGATCTTTATAGATAGCTCTAGCGATGGCAATTCTTTGTCTTTGACCTCCTGATAGGTTTGATCCAAACTCATCTATTTTGGTATATATTCCATTTTCCAACTCACTTACAAAATCCCAGGCATTAGCCTTTTTTAGGGATTCTATCACCTTTTCTTCATCCAGTTTAAATCCATATGCAACATTTGCAGCCACACTGTCATTAAATATATAGACTCTTTGAGTGACTATGGATACCTTATCTCTTAAGGAGTTTATATTTAAATTGGCAATATCTTGATCGTTAAATAAAATCTTTCCAGAACTAGGCTCATATAGACGAAGCAGTAAATTTGCTATGGAGCTTTTTCCTCCGCCACTATTTCCTACAAGTGCTACTTTTTGACCCACTTTCGCTTCAAAACTCACACCCTTTAATGCCTCTTTCTCTCCATAACTTAATTTCACATTATCAAATTTGATACGATTGATATCAAAATCTATCTCTTTGCCACTATTTGACTCTTTAAAATCTTCATCTTTTTCTATTAGGGAGAAGATCCTCTCACTTGCAGCCACTGCATCTTGCATAGAGTTGTAGAGTTTTGATACTCTTTTTACAGGTGTATAGAGCATAAAAAGTGCAGCTAAAAATGAGAAGAAACTCCCCACAGTAATAGAACCATTGATAACTTCATGCCCTCCATATATGATAACAAGAGCAATCGCCAAAGATCCGGCTATCTCCATGATAGGGCTTACAAGTTCAGTTGTTTTTGTAGCTTTGATATTTACTTGAAAGATTTTTTTATTCTCTTCTTCAAATCGTTTTAATTCATAATCTTTTGTGGCATTTGCTTTGATGATCTCAATATTGTTAAATATCTCACTAAGCCTAGAGGTAAGATCAGAGAGTTTCTCTTGAGATGAGTGAGAGAGCTTTTTCATCCTTTTTGCAAGTCTTCCAAGAGGATATGCACTCATAGGGATAAAGATGATAGAAAGAAGTGCCATTTTGGGATTAAGATAAAAGATATACCCAAGAAGTGCAAAGATAGTCAAAATCTCTCTAGCCATGATAGGAAGGGTGTTTGAGACTACACTTCTAACTCTTTCTATGTCGTTTATACTTCTGCTGATAAGCTCACCGCTTCTGTTTTTGTTGAAAAACTCCATCTTCATTCCCAAGATCGAGTCTAAAATCCTATCTCTTAATCTCCTGACAATATCTTGTCCGATATAGGCACTGTAAAAACTTTGTAAATATGTCCCCACACCTTTTATCGCATAGACCAAAACCACAGCAAATGGAAGAAGATGCAAAAGAGATTGATCTTTTTGTATAAAGATCTTATCAAGAACAGGTTTTATGATATAAGCAGATGCCGTTGTACCAACAGCCACCATAATCATCCCGATAAACATCAAAACAAACTCTTTTTTGTAGTCTTTAAAGTAGGGTGAAAATTTTAAGAAGATATACTTGATACTATTCAATTACTTAAATCCCTCTCCCAAAGAGTTCCCTCAGCCGTATCCATGATCTTGATACCCATCTTCAAAAGTTCATCTCTTATCTCATCAGCCTTTTGAAAATCTTTTCTCTTTTTGGCTTCCAATCTCTCTTCAATTAAAGAGGTAATTTTACTCTTTGTCTCTTCATCTACTCCGATTTGAAAGTAGTAAGTCTGATCTAAGTCCCCGACTCCTAGAAGCTCACTAATCAAAGCGATATTTGCACTTAATTCATTTTTTAAAGACTTATCTTTTGGGTTTAGATCAAGCTTTTCATTTGCCTCACTTATCATCCCATCTATAACTCCAAGAGCTTTTGATATGTTTAGATCATCTCTTAATGCCTTTAAGAGTGACTCTTTAAACTCTTTGTTTGGAGTTGAGAGTTTGGATGAGAGCCTCTTTTTTAGACGGTAGAGCCTATCTAGCCTCTTTTTAGAGTTAATTAGCTCCTCTTCAGAGAAGTTGAAATTTGCCCTATAGTGGGATGAGAGCAGGTAAAATCTCAAAACCTCTCCCTCATAAATCTTGAGTGCATCTTTTAGAAAAAAGGAGTTTCCAAGAGATTTACTCATCTTCTCTCCATCAATCTGCACAAAACCGTTGTGCATCCAGTATCTTGCCAATTCCACTCCACTCTCACATCTACTTTGAGCCGCCTCATTTTCGTGGTGAGGAAAGAGTAGATCAGCTCCACCTGCATGGATATCTATCTGGTACTGACTCCCCTTTACTCCCAAGTGCTTCTTTATCATCGCAGAACACTCGATATGCCACCCAGGTCTTCCTCTCCCCCAAGGAGAGTCAAAGCCTATCTCTTCATCTGAGCTAAATTTCCACAAAGCAAAATCTTTTGGATCTTTTTTTTGGGAGTTTGATTCTACTCTTGATTGTAAGTCTGCTTCATCCATCTTTCGATGTGATAGGCTAAAATAGCCACTATCTTTTTGCACATCAAAATATACTCCATCATCAATCACATAGGCAAAATCTTTTTCTATCAAATGCTCTATAAACTCCACAATCGCATCGATATTTTGAGTAGCTTTAGGTTCAATAGTAGGATCTTTGACTCCTATCTTTGCCATATCATCTTTGTATCTTTTGGTATAAAGATTGGTTAGCTCTTCAAGTGAAGTTCCTTCTGATTCAATTTTTTTGATTATCTTGTCATCAATATCAGTGATATTTCTAACAAAGATAGTATTATAACCCTCATACTCAAAGACTCTTCTAAGCAGATCAAAAGATATAGCACTTCTTGCATGACCCAAATGTGCATCATCATAGACAGTAGGACCGCATAGATAGATACGAACTTCCTTCTCTTTTAGTGGTGTAAACTTCTCTTTGCTTTTGCTTTGGCTATTGTATATAAACACTGATTATTCCCTCTAAATAGATTGATCCCACAGCCAAAACCGCCAAAACAAGCAGTAATAAGGCTATCTTTTTTAGATCGATTATATCCAAAAATTTCTGCATTCCAAAAGCTTTTATAGTCAGATACAAAAGCACAAATCCACTAAGTGAAGAAGCAAGAGCCAGCCCTGAAGCCTTAAGACTCCAGATAAGCAAGATGGAAAGAACGATATTGACTCCAAGCGAGATTGCAGAGATTTTGGCTGCTTTTGCTTGTTGGTTGGTGGAGTAGAGCCAAAGAGAGAAGATCCTTGCCATCCCAAAGGGGAGCAGTCCCACTAGATACATGATCAAAATAAACGAGGTATTTTGTGTATCTACTGCACTAAATGCTCCTCTTTGATAAAGTAGCCAAACTATCTCTTTGCTAAAGATGATTCCAATGAGTGTAGCGACAGAGAGGATTGTGAGCAAAAACCAAAAACTCTTTTTTAAAATCGAAAGTGCCTTTTGTTCATCTTTGTTTTTTAAAAATCTTGCAACTTTAGGGAAAATCGCAACAGAAGTGGCTATCGAAAAAAGAGCCAAAGGAAATTGAAATACTCTGTTTGCATAGTAGAGATATGAGATCGATCCAGCAAACAAAAATGTCGCCAGCCATCCATCTAAAAATGCAGATACTTGAGCAGTAGAGCTACCGATAGTAGAAGCGAAAAACTTAGAGTTAAACTCTTTTAAATCTTTTTGTATATCTTCCTTTTTACTTTTAGCTCTTTTAAAGCCACCGATTAAAATCTTGTGTAAAGACAACTTCTTTATAGCTACTATATGAACTATCACTTGCAATATTCCACCAATCACCACAGCATAGCTTAGATGATAGACTATCTGCAAAGGTGGCAAGCCTTTTGAGTAGAGCAGGGCGAAGATGAGGGAGATATTTAGCAGTGCAGTGGCAAAAGCCGTGGTGGCAAAGTGGTTTTTGTACTGAAGCAGTGAAGCCAAAAATGTCACGATGAAGATGAGTGGCAGATAATAGAAGTTGATAGCCACAAGAGGAGAGGCTAGATCAATGATCTTTTGCGAAAATCCGAAAGCGATTACTTTTGTAAAAAGTGGAGCAAAAAGAGTAACAAAGATAGAAAAGATGATTAAAAACAGTAGAAATCTTTTAAATATAGTAGCAGCAAAAACAGCTTTTTTGGGAGTTTTGGCAAATGAAGGCAAAAAGCTTTGCACAAATGCCCCCTCAGCAAATACCCTTCTAAAAAGATTTGGCAATTTAAAGGCGACTACAAAGATATCGGTATAGATATTCGCCCCCAAAATTGAGGCTTGAAGCATATCCCTAACAAAACCCAATACTCTTGAAGTCAGTATCCCAAAGCTGTTTGTAAAGATCGATTTAAACATGGGCTGAGATTACATAAAAACTATTTAAGGGTTCCTTTAAGCTTAAGATAATTTCATTTTTGACGATACTTACAAAAATATATCAGAAGATGGAAAAGAGTATAGAAGATGTTTGCACTATTTAAAAAAAAGGTCGATGATAGCAATTTGAGTGAAGATAAAGAGGTTTTGACCTTTGAAAATAGCATCATCAATACCAAAGATTTACCTTCTGATCTAGATAGCATCGCCAAAAAACACTCTCTAAATCCAAAGCAGTTGGACTTTAAGATACTCTCATATAAAAGTTTTATATCCATAGAAGATGAAGAAAGTGGCGAAAACAAAACCATAGAAATAAATGAGTCAAATAAAGAAGAGCTATTAAGCGAAGAAAACTTCACAAATCCAAAGGCAAAGTTTTTTCAAGAGTTAAGAGTGGAGATTTTCTTAAAAGATATAAAGCGTAGATTTCCTCTTTCTATAGCTGTTGGTGCAAACAAGGATTTTACACAGATAAGAGCCTCTTTTAAAGCCAAAGATAGAGTTGATTTTTTTGAGGGGCTTGATGGAGAGATCATCAGTGAATTAAATAAAAGAAAAGCAAAACTTGGTCTTTTAGTAGGCTTGATGGATAAGCCTATGATGGAAGGTGTGAAAAAACTTGTATCTATCATTCGAGTAAACAAAGCCATCAGTCAAAATACAACCATGATGATCTGTGAAGGAATTGCCCCAATCCCTAGTGTCCAAGAAGAGTTAGTCGAACACTATAAAAATACAAACAAAGATAATGAGAAAAACAACACCAATGCGATGCACGGAGTAAATGAAGGAGATTTAGTCCTAGAACTAAAAAAAGCCAAGCAAGGAAGAGCCGGCAGAAACTGCAAAGGTGAAGTCTTGGATGTCAATCACATAGAACTAAGTGATACTCCTATGGAGATCAATGTCTCTTTGGAAGAGTTTGAAGTTAAAGAAGATGACGAGAAAATCCTCTACTATGCCAAGATCGGTGGCTATATCAATGAAGCGGTCGGAAACAAGTATGAGATAAGAGATGAGTTTGTAGTAGATTCAGTCAGTGTCAAAAGTACAGGTGATATTGATGTAGGAAATGATAGCGATGTGACAGTCGTCATCAAAGAGAATGATTCTGCTTTGGATGCAGTAGGTCCTGGAGTTGAGATCGATACAAATGAGTTGGATATCGCAGGAAGCATAGCCAATAATGCAAAGATCAAAGCAAACAAAGCCAAGATCAAAGGACAAACTCATCAAAGTTCAACTATAGAGGCAAAAGAGTTGCAAATCCATCTTCATAAGGGTTATGCAGAGGGTGATGTCGTAGAGATAGAAATCCTAGAAGGTGGTACAGTAGTAGGTGATATAGTAAGAGTAAAACAACTCTTTGGTGGAGAGATAAGAGCCAAAGAGGTATATATCGATATGGTCGCATCAAATGCAAAGGTTACAGCTTCGCACCACATAGAGATAAACAGCATTGAGGGTAATGGAAATATCTTTGTTGTGGATGCGATGGCTCAAAGAGATTTTGATGTAAAGTTTGAAGAATTGACATCTAAGTTAAATGATCTAAATTTACTCCTTAAAAAGATCCCAAAAGAGTTAAAACAGAAAAAACACAAAATAGAGAGCGAAAAAGATACAATCAAAAAGATTAATCAAACAATAGAAGAGTTAAAAAAGTTTGGTAAAAAACCTCTAGCCTCACTCGTTTTAAAGTTAAAAGATCACCAAGAGAGGATAAAGAGTTTTAATTCATTGTTAAAAGAGTTAAAAGATGTTAAAATCGAAAAACAAGCCCTACAAGAAGAACTGGCAAATCTGAATTTGTCAGTATTGAGTGCCAAAGTGATCTGCAAATCTCCTTGGAAAGAGTTCAACGAAGTGAAATTTAAGCTCATTGAACCTCCTGTGGAAGTCTCTTTTTTACCAAAAGAAGATGAAAGAACGCAAGTCTTGACACTAAAAAGCACAGAGGAGGGTAAATACAACATCTCAAGGGAGGGATAAGTTAAATGATAGTCGCCATAGAGGGAGAACTTGTCAAAAAAGAGCCGACACTCCTTCACATCAAAACTCAAAGTGGACTCATATATGCTCTTAGAGTTTCGCTAAACTGCTCTTCAAAAATAGATAGCAAATCTGTCACTCTTCACACATCACTGATAGTCAAAGAGGATTCTCATACACTATTTGGCTTTTATGAGCAGTTGGAAAAAGATCTTTTTGATAGATTGATAAAGATCAATGGTGTGGGTCCAAGTACTGCTCTTGCTATCTGCTCCACCTTCACTCCCGACTCCTTCCAAAAAGCTATCATCAACCAAGATGTCGATGCGATAAAATCGGTTCCTGGGATTGGGCCAAAGAGTGCAAAGAGAATTTTGGTAGAATTGGGAGATTTTCAACTTGCTGTGGATGAGAAGGGTGATGTTTCAAATAGTGAAGCTATCATGGCTTTGGAGTCCTTGGGATTTAAGAAAGAGACGATTATAAAAGCTCTAAGAGGTATCGAAGCCACCGATACTCAAACCCTCATCAAAGAGGCACTAAAAAAGTTGGCAAAATAGTATAATTTTAAGGGATATAGATATATGAAAGTAGCACTTCTTTTTGGCGGAGTCAGTTATGAGCATGAGATCAGTATCGTAAGTGCGATCACACTAAAAGATAGATTGAGATTAGAGAAGATCTATATATTTTGTGATGCAAATAGAGAGTTTTATCTGATAGAAGAGAAGAATATGAAATCAAAATACTTCTCATCTAGTGAGTATAAAAAAGCACCCTTGCTCACTCTAAAGCAGGGGGGATTTTATCAAAAGTCTCTGATGAAAGAAAAAAGAGTCGATTTTGATCATCTTATCAATGTGATCCATGGAGGTGATGGAGAGGATGGAGTAGTCTCATCTTTGATGGAGTTTTTTGGGCTTTCTTATATGGGTCCTAGAGTTGATGCAGGAGTTCTTAGCTTTAACAAACTCTACACCAAACTCTATGCTAGATCGATAGGAGTCGATACGCTCGATTATGAGGTGCTAAAAAAGGGAGCTTACAAGATATCTCTTTCATATCCAGTCATCATCAAACCCCTAAGGCTAGGAAGCAGTATAGGTGTGAGTATAGTCAAAGATGAAAGCCAGTTGGAGTATGCTCTTGATGTGGCTTATGAGTTTGACGATGAGGTCTTGGTAGAGCCCTTTATCGAGGGGGTAAAAGAGTATAATCTAGCAGGATGCAAAGCTGATGATTTTATCTTCTCAATCGTAGAGGAGCCAAGCAAGAGTGAGTTTTTGGACTTTGATAAGAAGTATCTTGATTTCTCAAGAGATGATAGAGTTCAAAAGGCACAAATAGACAGCTTTTTGGAGCAAAATCTAAAACAAGAGTTTCAAAAGATCTATAATGGACTCTTTGAGGGAGCTTTGATAAGGTGTGATTTCTTCGTGATAGATGAGAAGATCTACCTCAATGAGATAAACCCCATCCCTGGAAGCCTTGCAAACTACCTCTTTGATGATTTTACTGAAGTTGTAAAAAGATTGCTTCAACA
>CAZYJF010000016.1:0-12856 GCA_964647715.1 uncultured Sulfurospirillum sp.
TAAAGTAGGAGATGAATCTACATATATTTCTACCTTTGAAAGAGATAATACAGATGATACGGTAATTGATACACTAACACAACTTCTTTGGCAAGATGACACAGATGCAAACAGTACTACGATGTCGTGGTATGATGCTGTGAATTATTGTACAAACAAGGGTGAAAATTGGCGTTTGCCAAGTGTAGATGAGTTATATTTTATAGCACTAAAAAATAGATCGTTTAGTGATAATAGTGATCCATCTATTGATGAAGCTTTTAACAATGTAAATAAAGAGATCTATTGGACATCTACATCAAATAGTGATAATAATGATCTGGCATGGGCTGTAAAGTTTAATATAGCTTTTGATTTTAGTGACAGAAACAAAACAAACGGTTCATACTATGTTCGTTGTGTTAAGGGTAAGGAGTTAAAAACAAAACTTATTCGAGTTGATGATAAAAATATCGTTTTTGATAAACAGCATAAACTTCAATGGCAAGACAATCTAGCTATCAAGACACTAGAGGCTAAAACAAAAGATGAAGCACAAAGTTATTGTGAAAACTTGGAGCTTGATGGGACTAATTGGAGATTGCCAAATGTCCATGAACTCTACTCTATCACAGACAAAACAAAACACGATCCAGCCATTAAAAATGCCTTCAGATATATACACGATGCAAACTCATCTGAAGATGCACTTCAGTACTGGACCTCTACAAAAAGTCAATATAAAACACAAGATCAAAAAGAAAGAGCTTATGTGATAAAGTTTAATATGGGTGATGATGGAGTTCCTAGGATTGAAGATAGGCACTATGTTCGGTGTGTTAGAGATATAGAGTAACTCTTCTTTAAAAAACGGATAGTGCAAAAAGCAATTTTGCACTACTTAAGTGGAGGTTTTGCTACAAACCTAAGCCAAATGTATCCAAAAAATCCAGCTAAAATAGATGCAGTTAAGATCCCAACTTTAGCTTGAAATATCAAATCCTCTTTTCCTGCAAATGCCAAATCTGCAACAAACATAGACATAGTAAATCCAATTCCTCCCAAAAAAGCAACACCAAACAGTTGACTCATGGTGCTGTTTTGAGGTAAAGAGGCAATGCCACTTTTAATAGCCAGCCAAGAGAGTCCAAAAATGCCTAATACTTTACCTAAAATAAGCCCTAAAATGATACCTATCGATTATAGTATCAAAGAGTGTAGAAAAGTCGATAGAGACACCTGCGTTTGCCAGTGCAAAAAGAGGAATGATGATAAGAGATACGGCAGGATGAAGATCATGCTCTAGTGTAGATGCAGGGGATTGAACACTTTTTATGCTATCTTGGATATCTATCAAAATCGCTTTTTGATCTTCATCTAGTGTCAAATCACTATTTTGAGGATATTTATCATACTCATTTAGTAACTCTTTTGTGTATTTTGTTAAATCTTTGGGGCTTCTTTTAGGTTTTGAGGGGATTGTCATAGCTGCTATGACTCCTGCTATCGTAGCATGTATCCCAGACTCTAACATAAAAAACCACATCACAATACCAACTATAAGATATGGCAAGACTGAACGAATACCTAAGCGATTAAAGAAGATCATAACTACCAAAGCAAGTCCTGCAAGTCCCAATGCCCATAATTGTATCGTTTTGGTGTAAAAAAGAGCTATTACGATAACTGCACCAAGATCATCTACGATAGCCAATGCCACTAAAAATGTCACAAGAGCTGGAGAGACTCTCTTTCCAAGTAGTACCAAGGCTGAAATAGCAAAAGCGATATCGGTAGCCATCGGTATTCCCCAACCCTTGGCTCCTTCGTCTGCATAGTTAATAAGAAGATATATTAGAGCAGGCAAGATCATACCACCAATGGCTGCTAAAATGGGTAAAATAGCAACTTTTATATTTGATAACTCACCTACTAAAACCTCTCTTTTTATCTCCAAACCAATGATAAAGAAAAAGATAGCCATAAGGGCATCATTGATCCAGTGGCTTAGAGAGTGCTTTATGCTCCAATCCCCAATATCTAGCCCTATTTGTGTATGAAAAAAGTGGTTATACTCCTTTGCATATGGAGAATTTGCAAGTATCAAAGCCAAAATAGTCATCAAAATAAGTATGAGTCCCGTCGTGCTTTGTGCGTGTAAAAAGTGTTCAAAAGGAGTAGAGATCTTCTTGAATTTTTTCTCCCATGGAGCATATATTCTCATCAGAATTTCCTAATATCTATTTTTTTGACCCATCTTTTAAAGAGCCTGAGTGTAGAAAGTCTATCATCTATCTGTTCATTTTCACAGATGAGTTTTGTTAAAAGTTTAGCATTATATGGGGCAAAAACAAAGCCTCTTGATCCTAGTGCGGTGTGGATATAGAGGTTTGGGTAGTAGATATATTTGGAGCTTGGAACTTTTGTGCCTTTTGAGATGTAGGGGTATTTTTCTAAAGTAGCTTTGTGATCTATGATTTGTCCCACAATAGGAAAATAATCATATGTAGCTAATCGATATCCTGTGTAGTGTTTTAAAATCTTGGGATTATGAATAGGATAAATCTTTTTAGCTTTTGGGATTAAAGAGTAGCTGTCATTTTTGGCGGCATCTTCAAGAGAGACTTTACCTCTTATGTAACTAGCCCCTATGATGACTTTATCATCAAAAAAAGCTGAAATGGACATATCTTTATGGATATTATGATGAAGAGTTTGCATATCATCAAAGCTTAGATCGTATCTGTAGCCTCCAACCTTTTTGGTTTTGATATAGGGTAGAGAGATAGGAAGTTTAGCACTTCCTGTCGCAAGTATTAAATGTTTTGCTTGATATTTATCAACTCTCCATAGACCATCTTCATAAAGTATTTTATCAACTTCATAGTTTTCTACAACATTGATATCTTTTAACATCTCTTTTATCAATGCCTTTGGATCGATAATGCCAGCATCAAAGAAACGGTATCCACTCTGCTCTTTTGAAAATCTTAGATCGATATATGGCTCATAACTCTCTAGTCTTTTAACATCATCATGATCTAGTGGAAGTTTTAGAAGGGAGCATTGATTGAAAAGTGTTGAAAAGTTGTTTTTATAGAGATCTGTCGTGTAAGAAAAGGCACGGTTTAGATACTCTTTATAAGGACTTGGTTTGGAAATCTTTGGGGAGATAAAGGCTCCGGCTGCATGGCTGTCACCTTGAGCTAAGGATGCTTTTTCAAGTAGCAAAACCTTAAAACCGTTTTCATTTAGAGTATAAGCAGTCGATGCCCCTGCAATTCCACCACCTATGATGATAGCATCAAATTTATCCAAATTATTTATCATTTTGAAGTATAACATAAGGGCCCATAAGTTTTATGTTTAAAAATAAGCATTTTTAGGCTAAAATAGCGATTATTATATCAAAATAAAAGGGATTTATTGCAAGACTTGATTATCGGCTACAAAAAAGATGGTGTTATATATGACACACAGACTGCCCAGATGGAGGGCATAGATGGCAGTGAGATACGATTTGACAACTCACCAGATGCTCTTGAGATTATCCGTCACTCTACAGCACACCTTATGGCTCAGGCTATCAAAGAACTCTACCCAGATGCGAAATTTTTTGTAGGACCTACTATCGAAGATGGCTTCTACTACGATCTTAAGACAAAAGAGACAATCACAGAAGATGATCTAAAAAAGATAGAAAAGAAGATGAAAGAGCTTATCAAAAAGAAGTTCGACATCACAAAAGAGGCTTATACTAAAGATGAGATCTTAGAAAAGTTTGGCAATGATGAGTTAAAGATGGCTGTCTTATCAAGAATAGAAGATGAAAAACTGACTACTTATAAGCAGGGAGATTTTGAAGATCTTTGTCGAGGTCCTCATGTGCCAAATACCAAGTTCTTGCACAATTTCAAGTTGACGAAGATTTCTGGTGCATATCTTGGTGGTGATGAGAAAAATGAGATGCTTACTCGAATCTATGGAACTGCCTTTGCTGATAAAGAGGCACTAAAAGATTATCTTCATATGATAGAAGAGGCGAAAAAAAGAGATCACAGAAAACTTGGAAAAGATTTAAAACTCTTTACATTTGAAGAGAGTATCGGTGCTGGGCTTCCTATCTGGCTTCCAAACGGTGCGAGGCTTAGGAGTAAATTGGAGCATCTACTCTATCATGCTCATAGAAAAAGAGGATATGAACCAGTTCGAGGTCCCGAGCTTCTAAAGAGTGAAGCTTGGAAGATCAGCGGTCACTACCAAAACTATGGGGAAAATATGTATTTTACCCAGATCAACGAGGGAGATGATGAGAATCCTAAGATCGTAGAGTATGGTATAAAGCCTATGAATTGTGTGGGTCATATCAAGGTTTACCAAAGTGATCTTAGAAGCTATCGTGATCTGCCTTTGAAGTTTTTTGAGTATGGTGTAGTTCACAGGCATGAGATGAGTGGTGCACTGCACGGGCTGTTTCGAGTGAGAGAGTTTACCCAAGATGATGCTCATATCTACTGTACACCAGAGCAGATCAAAGATAATGTCCTTGAGGTACTTGGCTTTGTGGATGATATCATGAAGAGTTTTGGTTTTGAGTATGAGATGGAGATCTCTACCAAGCCTGAGAAAGCTATAGGTAGCGATGAGATTTGGGATAGTGCAGTTGATGGCTTGAAAGATGCACTTGATAGTAGTGGTTTGGAGTATGGTATCGATGAGGGTGGAGGGGCATTTTATGGTCCAAAGATCGATATCAAGATCAAAGATTCACTCAAAAGAAAGTGGCAGTGCGGAACGATACAGGTGGACTTTAACCTGCCGGAACGCTTTTTGCTCGAATATACCAACGAAAACAATGAAAAATCGCAACCGGTGATGATCCACAGAGCGATTTTGGGTTCGTTTGAGAGATTTATCGGGATATTGATTGAGCATACTGCAGGTGAGTTGCCGTTTTTTATCGCTCCGACACAGGTGATTATCGTGCCAATAGCCGATAGTCACATCGACTATGCCAAAGAGATCTCTAATAAACTAAGAGAGATGGAGATAGATTGCGAGATATCTGCTAAAAATGAGAGCTTAAACAAGCGAATCAGGACAGCAGAGAAGCAAAGAGTTCCTATGATCTTGGTGCTTGGGGATAAAGAGCTAGAGCAAAGAAGAGTTGCTGTTCGTGATAGGCGAAGTAGAGAGCAGTATGAGTTAAGCGAAGAAGAGTTTTACAAATTAATAAAGGAGAAAATGGATGAGGTACACTTTTGAAAGATAGAAGAAACGACAAGGATAAGGGTAGAAGAAAAAAGGATCAGACAGTTTTAAATTCTGATATTTTAAGATTTGATGAGGTTAGATGTCTAGAGGATGATGGAGAACAACACGGCATCATATCTTCAAGAGAAGCTTTGGATATCGCTGAGAGTAAGGGTCTTGATTTGGTTTTGATTGCTCCTGATGCCAAGCCTCCTGTAGCAAAGATTATGGATTATGGTAAATTCAAATATCAGGCTGAAAAGAAGAAAAAAGAGGCAAAAAAGAAACAAAAGAAGATAGAAGTAAAAGAGATCAAACTATCTGTAAAAATCGCAGAAAATGATATCAACTACAAAGTAAAACATGCAAGAGAGTTCCTAGAAGCTGGTAAACATGTGAAGTTTAGAGTCTTTTTAAGAGGACGAGAGATGCAAAATCCAGAAGCCGGAGTTGAAGTTTTAAATAGAGTTTGGCCAATGGTTGAAGATATCGCTACAAAAGAGCATGAGCCTAAGTTTGAAGGGCGTTATGTCAATATGTACACTGTTCCAAAAAAAGATAAAGAGAAGAAGTAATCTTCTCTTTATAAATCTTTCTAATCTAATTAATAAAAAAAATCAATAACATAAGTAATCATTTTTTTACTATACTAATATATATAAATTATAACTTTTATAAGGAGTATGTATGAAAAGAAGATTACCTTGGTGGGCTGGTGGTATTTTAATGGCTATGCTTTTGTTATTTACATTTTCGATCTTTGGAGCAGATAGACCTTTGGGGGCATCTACTTATGTGCCTTATTTTGCAGGTATTTTGTTTAATCTTGATCCTCAAAAGTTTGAGTATTTACAGCATATAGAAAAAGCTGGTGCTTGGGAAGGTGTGATGTTACTTGGAGCTTTGTTTGGAGGGTTTATCACATCTGTATTTATCACAAAAAGTTTTAGAATATCACTCATACCTACAGCATGGAAAGAGTACAAAAACAATTCTGTCGCAAGTAGATTAAGATGGAGCTTTTTGGCTGGTTTTTTGATGATTATCGGAGCAAGAATGGCTGGTGGATGTACTAGTGGTCATTTTCTTTCAGGAATGAGCCAAGCTGCGATATCTTCAATGATCTTTGGGGCTGTTGTGATGATCTCACTAGTAGTTACTGGAAAACTGTTTTACAATACAAAGGGGAAGTAGATGTTTGAAAGAATAGAAAATATATTTGTTACTGCAAGCTCTCAGGGGCATGGGTCACTGGCTTTGATATTTATCATAGGTATATTATTTGGTGGGATTATCCAATATAGCAGGGTTGATAAGTTTGAAAAAATTGCAGGATTTGCGATGTTAAAAGATACTATTGTTCCAAAGATGCTCTTTTTAGCAATAGGACTTGCAAGTATTGGTCTTTATTTTATGATAAAGATGGGTTATGCTCACTATCATATCAAGCCTATTATGTTAGGTGGATTGATAGTCGGTGGAACTCTTTTTGGAATGTCGATGGCGATACTTGGTAAATGTCCTGGAACTGGTCCAATATCTATTGCTGAAGGAAGAGTTGATGTCTTAGTTGGAGCTATTGGGGGATTACTTGGAGGATATATATTTGATATAAAGTATGATTTTTTCAAAAAGATCATGGGCGAAAATCTAGGTAATACAACTTTGACCTCGCTATTTAAGGGGAATGAAGATTGGGTGATTTTGATATTTGGAGTGGCATTAGTAATCATCAGTATTATGATTCCAAAACTTGAACTTTTAGATAGTGCAGACTTAGAGAGATTAAGTGAGGAAGAGTTAGCAGGAACTCTTAAACATATTTAATTTGTTTACTATGTTTGGTATAACTTGTGCTTAATATGATATTATGAATTTTATGAATAAAAAAATATACAAAATAGCTTTTTTTACTGCTACATTTTCAGTGTTGGTACTCTCTTTATTACCAAATGGAGGGGGTATCGATACAGGATGGGATAAAGCAAATCACTTTATCGCTTTTTTTACACTATCGTTTTTGCTAAATCGTGCATCATCTTCTATTAATGCGAGGATTAGAAATGCTCTTTCTCTTTTAGCTTTTGGTATGTTGATAGAGATTTTTCAAGCGTTTACTAGTTATAGAAGTTCCGATTGGCATGATATAGTGGCTGATAGTATCGGGATAATAGCTTTTCAAGCAACTCTTAGTGGACTAAGATATTATAGAAGTAAGAGGGCTGGAGGAGTTGTTTAAACTCCTATCTCAAAATACTCCCAACCACTCTCTTCTAGTTTTTTTCTGTTGTATTGGTTTCTTCCATCAAATATAACCTTGTTGTTGAGTCGTTTTGCCATCTCGTCAAAATCAGGACTTCTAAACTCTTTCCATTCAGTTACCATAATCATCGCTTCACTTCCATCAAGTGCGTCATATTTGTTTGGCATATATTCGACATTGTTATTGTCTTTTAGATAGAAGCTTTTTGCTTCATGCTCTGCTTTTGGATCATAAGCCTTGATCTTAGCACCTCTTTTTGTAAGCTCATTGATGATAGTAATCGAACTAGCCTCTCTCATATCGTCAGTCTCTGGTTTGAATGCAAGTCCCCACACAGCAAATGTTTTACCACTTAAATCTTCACCAAATCTCTTGATAACTTTATCACTGATAACTCTTTTTTGAGCGTAGTTTACATCTTCAACTGCATCAAGAAGTTTAGGATTATAACCATAATCTTTTGCAGTTTTTGCTAAAGCTTGGACATCTTTAGGGAAACAACTTCCACCATATCCACAACCTGGATAGATAAAGCTATAACCGATTCTACTGTCGCTTCCTATTCCGTGACGAACTTGGTTTACATCAGCACCAACTCTCTCACAAATATTTGCTATCTCATTCATAAAGCTGATTTTTGTTGCAAGCATTGCATTTGCAGCATATTTTGTCATCTCAGCTGATCTGATATCCATAGCTACAAATCTCTCTCTAGAGTGTGTAAAAGGAGCATATAGCTCTCTCATCATATCAAATGCTTTTTCATTATCAGCACCTATTACCACACGATCTGGCTTCATAAAATCTGCTACTGCTGCACCCTCTTTTAAGAATTCAGGATTACTAATCACATCGAAAGTCAAATCACTTCCTCTTTTGTCTAGTGCTTCTTGAATGGTAGCTCTTACTTTATCAGCAGTTCCTACTGGTACTGTTGATTTATCGATAACATACATATGGTGAGTCATATTTTCACCGATAGACTTTGCCACAGCCAATACATACTGAAGATCAGCACTACCATCTTCACCCATAGGAGTTCCAACTGCTATAAAGCAGATATCACTGTTTTGGAGTGCATCTTTAATATCGGTTGTAAAGTTTAAAGTTCCAAGTTCGTGGTTTTTAAGAACCATCTTCTCAAGTCCTGGTTCATAGATAGGAATAATCCCATTTTTAAGATCTTCTACCTTCTTCTCATCAATATCTACACAGATTACATTATTTCCCATCTCTGCAAAACAAGTTCCTGTAACCAATCCCACATATCCTGTACCAATTACTGATATATTCATCAAAATTCCTTAAATATTTTCTTTAATTATTCTAATATCGGATAAAATCATTAATTATTTAATTGTTATAAAACTTTTTGTACCAATCTATAAAGTTATTTACACCATCTTTGATAGATGTGTTTGGTTTATATCCCATATCGTCTATTAGACTTTGTACATCTGCATAGGTGCTTTGCACATCACCTGGTTGCATATCCATAAAGTTCTTTTTTGCCTCTTTACCAAGCTTCTCTTCAATCGCTTCAATAAAGTCCATCAATTTAACTGGCTCATTGTTTCCAATATTGTAGATCTTATATGGAGCTGATGAGGAGCTAGGATTTGGATTCTTGGCATCCCAATTTGGATCACTTTTTGCCTGATTATCAATGACTTTTATCACACCATCAGTAATATCATCGATATATGTAAAATCTCTACTCATATCCCCATGATTGAAGACTTTGATAGGACGATCATTTAAAATAGCATCAGTAAAGAGCATCGGAGCCATATCAGGTCTTCCCCAAGGTCCATAAACAGTAAAAAATCTCAAACCTGTAGTACTTATACCATAAAGGTGTGCATATGTATGAGCCATCATTTCGTTTGATTTTTTAGTCGCTGCATATAGGCTTACTGGGTGGTCTGTATGATCTGAAGTTTTGAATGGTTGAGATTTGTTGAGTCCATACACAGATGAACTTGAAGCATAAGAGAGGTTTTTTACTCCACTGTGACGACAACCCTCTAAAATATTCATAAATCCTACTACATTTGAGTCTATGTAAGCATTTGGATTCTCAAGTGAATATCTTACACCTGCTTGTGCTGCTAGGTTGCATACGGCATCAAATTTCTCTTCTTCAAAGAGTTTTGCCATTGCACCTCTATCGGAGAGATCAAGTTTGATAAATCTATGTTTTGGATAGGTTTTAGATGATGCAAATTTATTGTAGTCTATATCATCTTTGTTAATTCCAAGATCAGATAATCTTCCGTATTTTAGATTTACATCATAATAGTCATTGATATTATCGAGTCCTACTACTTCATCTCCTCTTTCAAGAAGTTTCTTAGCAAGATTGTGTCCGATAAAACCCGCTGTACCGGTTACTAGTATCTTCATTGTCGTCCTTTAATCTAATATTATGGATATATCGACAAGATAGCTGTTCTTCTTTAGTTGCCTCTACTACCTGGCTTGTATGCTTTAGTGCCATCTTTACAGAGTGGGCAATTTTTACTATCATATATCTCAAACTCAAAATCACCAAGTGCGAAAAATGGAAGATTGGATGGGAGTTTGCACTCACTTTTTGCATCTTTACCTGATCCTACTCTTTTGCAAAATCCTCTATTTGCCAAAGCAGCAAAGCCGACTATCTTGGCTCCATCTTCTTTTAATGCATCACCAGCTTCTAGGGCTGATCCACCTGTGGTGATGATATCCTCACAGATAAGTACTCTCTCATCTTCTTTTACTTCAAAACCTCGTCTTAGAGTCATCTTGCCATCAACTCTCTCAGTAAAGATAAATCTCACTCCAAGAGCTCTTGCTAACTCATATCCAGCTAAAATTCCACCAAGGGCAGGAGAACATACTGTATCTATCTTGATATCTGAGTTTTTAATGTTTTTTGCTAACTCTTCAGCTAGTAGTGAAGCAGTTTTTGGATCTTCTAAGACCTTTGCAGACTGGAGATAAAACTGTGAGTGATTGCCACTGCTTAAAAGAAAATGTCCTTCAAGCAAAGCTCCTGCATCTTTGTAAACCTTTTCTAGATCTAAAGACACATCAAACCTTCATCAATTCAGTTTCTTTCTCTTTGACCATTTGATCAACTTTTGCTACAGCATCATCTGTGTTTTTTTGGACTTCATCGTGAGCTTTTTTGCTCTCATCTTCTGTTATCTCTTTATCTTTTTCTAGGGCTTTTATCTTGTTGTTTGCGTGTTGTCTTGCATTTCTGATAGAGACTTTTGCTTTTTCACCCATGGCTTTTGCCTGTTTTGCACTCTCTTTTCTCTGCTCAACAGTCATTGGTGGGAAAAATAGCTTGATATTTTCTCCATCATTGTTTGGATTGACTCCGATATTTGCCTCTTGGATAGCTTTTTCGATATCAGGAAGAAGATTTTTCTCCCAAGGTGATATTGTGATAGTTGTCGCATCTGTGGCTAGAACTGATCCTACTTGGTTTAGAGGGGTAGGAGTGTCATAGTAGTCTATTTTTACTCCATCTAATATAGCAGTAGAAACTTTTCCACTTCTAAGAGTTAAGAAATCTTTTTTTAGTACTTCTATACTCTTTTGGTTGTTCTCTTTTTGATTTTTAAAAATCTCTTCTAATGACATAGTAACCTCCTTGTTAATTACTTATCTTTTGGAGCTGATGGAGCAGATGACTCTTTGCTTGTAGCACCATTTGGAAGTGTTTTGGTATTTACTTTTGGAGAAGAAGGAACAATCTTGCTTTCATCGATCTCGTCGATAAGAGTACTCTTCTTTTCGTGATTGTACATATAACCCAAAGCCAATGTGTTTATAACAAATACCAATCCCAAGACAAATGTAAGCTTTGTCAAAAATCCAGCAGGACCTTTGGCTCCAAATAAAGACTCATTGCTTCCACTATATGCTCCAAGTCCAATAGATGAACTTTTTTGTAATAAAACTGTAATTGTCAGTACAACTGCTAAAATAAATTGCAAAATCAATAAAACTGAAGTCATAAATAACCTTTGCTTTGATATAATTGGGCGATTATACCCTATTTAATTGAAAGTAAAGTTAATCTATGCCCCAAAACTTCAAACATATCAAAGAGTTTTCAAAGAATGCTGCGACTTATGCAGAGTACAATATCATTCAAAAAGAGGTAGCTAGACATCTACTAAATGGTATAAAGTCAAAACCAAAAACTATACTTGATCTAGGTGCTGGTAGTGGTGCTATATCTTCGCAGGTTGATTGGTCTTATAAAAAGTTTGTGGCAGTTGATAGATCACAAAAGATGTGTGAACTTCATCCAAAGGGTAACGATATAGTGGTAATGTGTGAAGATTTTGATGATGAGAGTCTGTTTGAAAAGTTGGGGAATTTTGATTTAATCATTGCCTCTTCATCTTTACAGTGGTCAAGTAATCTTGATCTTACTCTCTCCTTTATCGCTAAACATACAAAAGAGGTAGCTTTGGCTATCTTCTGCGATAAAACCTTTAAGACTATTTACAAAATGAGTGGGAAAAAGCTATTTTTACCAAATGCAAATCAATTATCAAAGACTTTAGATAAATATTTTGATTTTAAAAGTGAGCTTAAAGAGTATAGATTGGAGTTTGAAGATAATATCTCAAAATTTCGTTACATCAAAAAAAGTGGAGTTAGTAGTGGAAAAAGAGAACTTGGATACAAAGATACTAAAAAATTAATAAGAGAATATCCGCTAAGTTATCTAGAGTTTGAAGTTTTGTTTGTTTGGGGAAGAAGTAAAGTTAGATAAAGAAGAGCAAAAGCCCTTCTTTAATTAATCGTCATCTCCAAAGATACCAAGAAGCTGTAAAAGCGAAGTAAATAGATTGATAAAATCTAAATATAGTGCTAAAGCTCCATCTACTGGATGACCATAATTTCCTCGTATGATGTTTTGAGTATCATATAGGATAAATGCACTAAATAGTATCGCACTAACAGCTGCTATTCCCACTTGCATCCAAGGGTTGTGTAGCCAAAAAACATTTAATAAACTTGCTACTACAACGATAAGCAATGTAATAAATAAAAACTTACCCATAGAGGTAAAGTCTGATTTTGTATTCATTGCAAAAATTGATAGTCCACCAAATGCCACTGTCGTTAAGATCAATGCATTAGCAACTACTCCACCGGCTCCTGCACCGATAAATCGTCCTATTAGCACAGACATAGTAAGACCTGAAACGAAAGCAAATGCAAATAACATTGCAAGGTTCAATCCTGGTTTTGCTTTTGCAAATTGAACACCAAAGATCAGTGCAAACTCAAGTATAACAAATGCCCAGTAATAGTGTGCTATTGCTGGTATTCCCATACCTACATATG
>CAZYJF010000017.1:0-12797 GCA_964647715.1 uncultured Sulfurospirillum sp.
GTCAAACCACTACTCTATTAGATGTGTTAGAGGAGAAAACAAAATCCCAGATCCTACATTTATTCACACCAGCAAAAATATCGTAACAGACAAGACAAGTGGCTTAATGTGGGAGGATAGCACACATATAAATAAAACAATGAGTGTAGATAATGCCATAAACTACTGTAAAAATCTCACACTTGACGGTGTTAGTGGATGGAGATTACCAAATATCAATGAGCTTTATACACTAGCAAATACTTCACATTATGATCCTGCAATAGATAGCTCATTTAACAATAGACTTTCAATTGGTGATAACAATCAATACGCAGACTACCAAGCGGCAAATTTCTGGAGTAGTACCTATTTTGGACCACATACTGAAAATCCAAGTGTCCACTACTACAGAACTTTCAACGAAAGAGATGGTGCATCTCATAGATGTAGAAGTTATATGGGTATGCATGTGAGGTGTGTAAGAAGCAAATAAACCCTTTTTTGTTATCATCATCTCAATAAACAAAAGGGAAGAGAATGGGACAGACAATTACAGAGAAGATTTTTTCTCACCATGTAGGACGAGAGGTAAAGGCTGGGGAGATAGTTAGATGTGGTATCGATATGATCATAGGAAACGACATCACAACTCCTATCTCTATCAAAGCTTTTAGAGATAGTGGAGCGAAAAAGTTAGCAAAACCTGATAACTTTTCTATCGTGATGGATCACTTCATACCAGCCAAAGATATAGCTAGTGCAAATCAAGCAAAAATCAGCAGAGAGTTTGCATATGAGCATGATCTAAAACTATTTTTTGATGAGAAAGATATGGGAATTGAGCATGCACTACTTCCTGAAAAGGGGCTTGTGATCCCAGGAGATGTGATTATCGGAGCTGATTCTCACACTTGTACTCATGGAGCTTTGGGTGCTTTTTCGACAGGTATGGGAAGTACTGATCTAGCCTTTGCGATGATCACAGGAGAGAACTGGTTTAAGGTTCCAGAGTCCATAAAGGTCATCTTTAGTGGTAAACCCGGCAAACATATCTACGGAAAAGATCTCATTTTAGAGATCATCAGACAAATCGGAGTAGATGGAGCTTTGTATCAAGCATTGGAATTTACTGGAGATACGATTGCTCATCTTGATATGGATGATAGATTTTCACTGTGCAATATGGCGATAGAAGCTGGAGCCAAGAGTGGGATCGTAGCTGTAGATGAGGTGACAAAAGAGTTCTTAAAAGATAAAGATTTAAGAGATGAACCAGTTTACCACTACTCAGATGACGATGCAAACTATGTCAAGACCATAGAGATAGATGTGAGTAAACTCGAACCCGTTATCGCTTATCCTCACCTCCCATCAAATGGAAAACCTGTCACTCAAGCAGTTAAAGATGATCTTGCAGTAGATCAGGTATTTATCGGTAGTTGCACCAATGGGAGACTAGGTGATCTTAGAATAGCTGCCAAGATCTTAAAGGGTAAAAAGGTAGCAAGAAAAACCAGACTAATTGTCACACCAGCCACTCAAAAGATCCTAAAACAGGCTGAAAAAGAGGGTCTTGTAGATATATTAATAGATGCAGGTGCCGTTGTGAGTAACCCTACTTGTGGAGCATGTCTAGGTGGCTACATGGGGATTTTGGGAGATGGCGAAAGATGTGTATCTACGACAAACAGAAACTTTGTAGGTCGAATGGGAGCAAGAGATAGTGAGATCTACCTTGCCAACTCAGCAGTAGCAGCTGCAAGTGCAGTCGCCGGAAAGATAGCAGATCCTAGAGATCTATAATTGATAGAAGATATCGCCTGTGTGATCTTAGCAGGTGGCAAAAGCTCACGAATGGGAGAGGACAAAGCTCTTCTTCCTTTTGGCTCCTCCCCCACTCTAACCCAATATCAACTTAAGAAATTTCAAGACTACTTCAAAGATCTATACATCAGCACCAAAGATAAAAACAAATTTGACTTTCAAGCAAATTTCATAGAAGATGATAAAAGCTTCAAAGAGTCTGCTCCATTTATCGCCATTATCTCATCTTTTGATAACTTAGATCAAGAAAATATATTTTTTCTAAGTGTTGATACTCCATTTTTTATGATCGAAGATTTTATTGTACTAAAAAGTGAGCTTGGAGATTTTGATGCAGTCGTAGCAAGGAGTCCAAACGGAATCCAACCTCTATGTGCTATCTATAAAAGGTCTGTCGTAGAAACTCTTCTTGATCTGACAAAAAAAGGAGAGTTTGCCTTCGCACCTTTGTTTGAGAGAATCAATGTCAATTTTGTAGAGTTTGAAGATGATAGAATATTTACAAATCTAAATACACCAGATGAGTATAAAAAAGCTATGCTATCATAATAAAAAATAAAAATGGAGCAGATGATGGTAAAACACATTGTTTTTTTTAAGCTAAAAGATAATTCAGATGAGAATAAAAGAAAAGTCAAAGAGAAGTTGATGACACTAAAAGATAAAGTTAAAGTATTAAAACATTTTGAGGTAGGTATCAATTTTTCTGATACAGAAAGAGCATATGATCTTGCACTAATTAGTGATTTTGAGACAAAAGATGATCTAGAAATTTATGCAAATGACAGCTATCATCAAGAGATCATCGCCTATATCAAGGGCGTTACCCAATCCTCAAAAGTAGTTGATTATATTTATTAAATTTTCTATTAAATAGTGCTTTAAAGAAACTTTAGTTATCTTCTTTTCATAAAATTTACTTAGGATAAGTGATGAGAATACTTGCTATTGGTGTCGATGAAGAACTTGCAAAATCGATTTCAAAAAATCTAAGGGTCATTGTTGATGACTCATACGACATAGATGATAGCTCCAACTTTTTAAGATTTAGAAACTATGATCTAATCCTACTTGATTATGACTTAGAATACAACAAAACGAAAAAATTCATAATCAAAATATCAAAACAACTAAAAGTACCTTTGATAGTACTCTCTATCATAGATGACAAAGATACTGAGATATCATTTCTAAAAGCTGGTGCTGATGACTTTATCAAAGAACCTTTTGATCATGATCTAATCGCCGCTAGAATAGATACGAAGCTAAGAAGAACGATAGACAACCGTATAAAGATAGGAAACTTGACTATCGATATCAGCGAAGAGAAGACTTCATACAGAGATAAAGAGATAGATATCAAAGGGAAGCCTTTTGATATCCTCGTATATCTAGCAGAGCATAAAAATCAAGTCATATCAAAAGATAGACTTCTAAATGCCATCTGGGAAGAGCCGGAGTTCATCACTCCAAATGTGGTAGAAACCTCTATCAATGCCATTCGACAAAAGCTCGATAAAAACCTAGGCATCAAGTGTATAGAGACTATCAGAAGAAGAGGCTATAAATTCTGCTATGTAGATAAAGAGGCATCATAATGGCAAACAATGACAAAAACAAAGAACTACTCTACACACTTCTTGGAGGTGCACTTCTACTAAAAGAGAAGTTCGCTCCACAGTTTGATGAGATCCTAAAAAAAGCAAAAGATCAAAAAGAGGATTTAGAAGAAAATATCGATCAAACTCTAAGCAAAGCTACTGAACAAAAAGCCCAAATGGAAAATGAACTAAGAAATATGATAAAAAAGATCTTAGATGAGATGGGATTAGCCACAAAAGAGGATATAGAAGAACTAAAAGAGCTTATCAAAAGCCAAAACAAAAAGAGTTAAACTTTTTTAAAAGGAGTTTCCATGGACAAGGGCAAGATAGCTTTATATCTCTTGATAGCATTTTTAGTAGCCACCATTCTTTATATCTTCGCAGCTCCTATATTTATCATAGACAGCATAAACAAAGATGCAAAAAAACCTAAGAGTGAGAGAGTCTATAAATAGATTCTCTACTCACTCCCATTAGAATCTGGAGTATCGCAACTCTCCTCTTTTTCGATAGGTAAAAATCCACACCCTTCATCTCCTCCTACTTTTCCGTAAAGTGAATCTACATCTATAGATTGTGCAGGATCAGTCGCAGTTGATGAACTCTCCTCTTCCTTTGCCTCTTCACTACTCTGGCTATCTTTATGCTCATAGTAAGATATGATAGCTTCATCGCCATTTAGTGCTTTGATAGTACTTTTATCTTTGATGATGAGCATCGGTATCGTGTGGTATCCAAGGAATGTGATGAAGTTTTGGTTTTTCGCCTCATCTATTGGTAGTTTTTTAAACTCAATATTGTGTTCTTTTAGATAAGCTTTTACCTTTTTACAGTGTGGGCAAGTAGGTGATTGGATGAGATATGTGCCATCAGCCGTGACACTTGGAGCGATATTTGAAATCTTTAGTGAGCTAAGAGCCACAAAGAGAGCCAATACAGCAGGGACTATCAACAAAAACTTCTCTCTTGCTGTAAATATAGCTATCAAAATCAAAAAGCTATAAACTCCCATACAAAACTTACACATCACCGGCGATGCATAAAACTGATACCCAAGCATAATTGTCTCAAACAAAATAGAAACAAACAAAAACAGATAAAAATATCGCTTATCGATCTTCTCTTTATATGTGAGCCAACCAAGTATAAAGAGCATCAATCCAGCCAAGACTCCAGCTCCATTTAGATAGATACTATCAAAGCGAAGAAGATTATCAGCCAGCTTACAACCAGTACTTTCACAAAGAGATGAATGGTTTAATTTCAAATACATCTCCCCTGCATTATAAAGAAAAAACAAAAAAGGCAAGATCACAAAACCAAAAATTCTCATATATACTCCTAAATTATTTATGTAAATACTCTTTTATCTCATCTTCACTGATCTCATCCGCATCATACTTTATGACGATTAGCTTTTCAGTCTCATTGACATAAAAGTCTGTTACACCTTTTAATCCCTTTAGTTTACCAAGTTCATCTTTATTAAACTCATCAAAATTTAAAAATAGATTTGATCTTAGTCCTGGATTTCTCATACCCAAGATCCAAAAGATCCAAAAGATTGAGATAAATACCACAAACCAAGTAACACCGATCTCTTTATAGTGTCCATACAGATATCCACCTATCGCACCACCCAAAAAGATCCCAACATATGCAAAGGTATTTGCCACTCCAAGAGCCGCACCCTTTTGGTGAACTTTGGCAAACTTGGATACAAAGCTTTGAAGAAGAGGCTCAAACATATTAAAACCGATAAAGAAAAATGTCGCTCCAACTGCAAACCAAAGGAAGCTACTACTAAACCCCATCAATAAAAATGAAGCTATGATAAATCCAATCGAAATCAAAAAGACCTCTTTACCCTTACTATACTTCTCTCCAAATACAGCAGCTGGTCCCATCGCCAATATTCCAAAAATAACAGCCGGTAGATATACCTTCCAGTAGTCAGTAGTATCCATACCAAACTTCTCTTTCATAAGAATCGGGATAATAAAAAATGCTATAGCCATAGTAGAAGAGTGGAACAAAAATGTGATATACATCCTAACCAAATCTTTATCTTTAAAGACATGCTTGATCTTCGCCTCTTCTTCACTATAGTGGTGGACAATTTTTGGA
Source organism: uncultured Sulfurospirillum sp. (assembly GCA_964647715.1). GTDB lineage: Bacteria > Campylobacterota > Campylobacteria > Campylobacterales > QNZT01 > QNZU01. The sequence continues at coordinate 5,538 of CAZYJF010000017.1, forward strand.
GGCTCAGGAACGGCAGTAAAGAGTATCACAAGTGCCGACAATGCCAAAGCAGCAGTCATCCAAAACAAAGATGAGACACTAAAAGCTCCCGCCATCAATGGCCCTATGATCATAGCTGCTGCAAAACTCATAGCTATCGTCATCCCCATCACAGCCATAGCATGAGCTCTCTCATCTTCTCGTACATGATCTGCAATCATCGCAGTTACCACGCTTCCTATCGCTCCAGCACCCTGTAAAAATCTACCAAGCAGTAGCATATAAATATTTGTAGCCAGTGCAGCCACCACAGATCCAAATGCAAACAAAAGCAGTCCAAACAAAAGTGTCTTTTTTCGCCCTATCTTGTCACTCATCACACCAAAAGGCACTTGAAGCACCGCTTGAGTCAGTGCATAACCACCAAGTGCGATACCTGCCAAAAAGGCATTTCCACCCGGCAAATCTTTTGCATATTGTGATAAAACAGACAATACGATAAATAGACCAAAAAACCTAAGTGCAACGATAAGACTTAAAGGTAAAACTCTTTTAACAATCTCTTTCATATCCCCTCCTAATCTTGAAATATTAATGAGATTATAATACTCCTAATTTCATATATATTTACTGATCTTAAACAGTTACGAAAAGTTATCAAAAACTCTTGAAAAAAGATATTCCTATCTGATTATTTCCAAAGATTGGTCTTAAAGTAGTGTCATCAAACTTCGTAGTCAAAAAGTAACTGCTCACAGTTCCTATCAAAGCTCCTGCAAGAACATCTTTTGTGTAGTGATATTTTGATTCGACTCTACTATAAGCCGTCCAAGCAGCTCCAAGATATGCAGGTACTGCTATATCTAAACCATATCTTTTGTGAAGAAATGATGCACTTGAAAATGTAATAGCACTGTGTCCTGATGGGAAAGATCGACTATTTTCGTGGTTTGGTCGCTCCTCTTTGATGCTAAATTTTAGTGCATAAGTAGCAAGTGTTGTAGCAAGTAGAGATTTTCCAAGCTCTTCTTGCCCCTGCCTGTCATCTTGATAATATGAGTAGAGAAAACTAAGAGTCGGAATAGCTACAAGTAGCACATCACCAGAAGTCTTGATACTATCTGATCTTAAGACAGATGTACTCAAAAGTAGTGCAAATATACTAGCTTTTAAACTCTTCATCAATCTCTCTTACTCACTTCTTTACATAGATCAACAAAGTATTTTGCATTCTCAACAGGCACATCAGGAAGTATTCCATGACCCAAATTAAATATATGCCTTCCTTCTCGCATCGTATTTGCTATACTTGTTACACACTCATATGTAGCCTCTTTGGAGTATAGACGGCAAGGCTCCATATTTCCTTGAAGCACATATTTTTCTCCAAGATGCTGTTTTGCCAAAGCCATAGGAGTACTCCAATCGACTCCAAATACATCAAAATCTCCATCGATCTCATCAAGATATGCAGGTATGCCCTTTGGAAAGACGATGATTGGGATATGCGGATATCTCTCTTTGATATATGAGACAATCTCTTTGATATACTTCCATGCAAACTCGATATATTTTGATTTCTCTAAAGCAGCTGCCCATGAGTCAAATATCTGAACTACATCGACTCCAGCTTTGATCTGCTTTTCAAGATAGAGCTTTACTACTTCACTAACTTTTGACAAGATTGCATGCATAAACTCAGGATCTGTGTAAATGAGTTTTTTAGAGATGTTATAAGTTTTACTTCCAGCACCTTCTATCATATAAGTTACAAGAGTCCAAGGAGCTCCTGTAAATCCAATCAATGCTTTATCATCAGCCAAGTCCTTTTTTATGAGTCTTATCGTTTCATAGACATACTCTAATCGATCTGCCGCTTCACTACCACCGATTAACTTTTCCAAAGAAGCTCTATCTCTTATAGGATCAGCAAACACCGGTCCCTCTCCCTCTACAAAATCAAGCTTCATACCCATCTCATTTGGAACGACCAAGATATCAGAAAAGAGTATAGCGGCATCTACATCTAGTCTCTTTACTGGTTGAAGTGTCACTTCACAAGCTTTTTTAGGATCATGGCAGAGATTTAAAAAACTCCCAGCATCAGATCTAACCTCTTTGTATTCAGGCAGATAACGACCCGCCTGTCTCATCATCCAAACCGGAGTATAAGGTGTCTTTTTACCAAAACATGCATCTACAAATATCTTTGACATTAGTGTTTATCCCCTCCCTTGTGCATAAAATACAGACCCACCGAAAGAGCCAAAATCGACATAGAAAAATACAACATCTCCAAAGCTCCCTCATATGGTGTATGAAGAACTCTTTTGAAAAAGCTCACAACCAAAACCATCACTATCACTTTTGCAAGCTTATCCTTTAACTCATCAAGAGAGTGAATCTCCAAGATCCTAGATGCCCCACCCTTTGCTATATCAATTTCAGAGATAAAAAGCTCATACAAACCAAAACCAAAAATAAACATCACAATCGCCATCAAGTATAGATCAACAGCCCCTATCAATCCACCGACTATATCCTCATGAAAATGCTCTGCATGAATATGGTTGATATATGTATGAAAAACATTACTCACAACACCAAAGATATCGACACTCGCTACAATAAAAAGTGCAATTCCTCCAAGCATACTAAAAATAACGGCAAACAAAACAAAAAATCTCGTATTCCAAAGTCCTGCTTCAAAAACCCTCTCAAGTAACGACTGCTTTTTGTGATCTTTCATCTACTCCTCCAACTCTATCCACTTTTGAGCAATCCTAAGAGCATTTGTAGCCGCTCCCACACGAACCTGATCTGCTACATTCCAAAAGTGCAAAATATTTGCTCGATAGAGATCTTTTCTTATTCTTCCAACATATGTCGTATCTGTATCAGTAGCCATCACAGGCATCGGATAGATTGAGTTAGGCAGATCATCTACTACTTCAAGATTTTCAAAACTATCAAATGCTTCACGAACTTTACTAAGATCAACATCAACACCATCTTCAAATGTTACAGTAATACTCTCACTATGGCTTCTAAGCACAGGAACTCTCACACAAGTTGCTGCTACCTCAAAATTTTTGTGCATAATCTTTTGGCTCTCAGCTACCATCTTGATCTCCTCTTTGGTAAAGCCGTTTTCCATTGGCTTATCGATTTGAGGTATTACATTTAAAGCTATCTGATGTACAAAAGCTTCATGAGGTGAGCTATCAAGCTTAAAAGCAAAAAAGTCTTGCATCTGTTTTACAAGCTCCTCCATCCCAGCCTTTCCAGCTCCACTTGTGGCTTGATAGGTGCTTACATCGACTCTTTTGATACCATATAGTTCATCAAGAGGCTTTAGTGCTAAAACCATCTGTATAGTAGAGCAGTTTGGATTTGCGATAATCCCTCTACTCTTCCAAAGCTCTATATCTTGAGGATTAACCTCTGGTACTACCAAAGGAACATCATCATCCATTCTAAAGTGGCTAGTATTGTCTATCACAACAGCCCCAGCCTCTACAGCACACTGAGCAAACTGTGCCGAGATAGATCCACCAGCACTAAAAAAGGCGATATCAATCTCCTCTTTTTCAAAGATATCACAAGTTAATTCTTGTACTTCTATCTCTTTGTTTTTATACTCGATAGTTTTACCAACTGATCTAGCACTTGCAAGTGGTACCAATTTGGCAATCGGAAAATTATACTCTTCAAAGAGACGGTAAAACTCTTCTCCCACAGCCCCAGTCGCTCCAACTACAGCAACATTAAACTCTCTCATAAAAAGCCCTTAGATTTTTTGGGGTGATTATATCCTAAATAAGTTCAATTTTATACCTGTCTATCTTGTTCTCTAATGTGCTTTTACTCATACCAAGAGCTTTTGCAGATTCTTTCACATCGTAGGCATACTCTTTAAGCATCTCTTCAATAAGTTCTCTTTCAAGATCTTTAATACCTTTCTTACTCTTTCTGCTCTCTAAAAAGAGATCATCTTTTGTGATGATCTCATCTTCACTCAAAATCGCAGCTCTTTCGACCACAGACAAAAGCTCTCTTATATTACCCGGCCAATCATACTCCAAAAGTGCCTCTTTTGCATCTTCACTCAAACTTTTTTTGGCAATATTGTTTTTCCTGCAAATGCCATAGAGTGACTCCTCTGCGATATCGACAATCTCTTCTTTTCTTTCTCTAAGAGGTGGTATGATAAGAGGAATTGTATTTAGACGATAGTACAAATCCTCTCTAAACTCTCTATTTTCAATCTTCTCCAAGATATTTGCATTGGTGGCTGATACTATTCGAACATCGATTTTGATAGCTTTGGTACCGCCTACTCGAACTATCTCTCTTTCTTGCAAGACTCTTAAGAGTTTTGCCTGTAAAGCCATAGGCATCTCCCCAATCTCATCCAAAAAGAGTGTTCCTGTATTTGCCATCTCAAAATGTCCCTTTTTCATCGTCGTAGCATCTGTAAATGCACCCTTTTCATAACCAAAAAGTTCACTCTCTAAGAGATTTTCAGGAATTGCTGCCATATTGATAGCGATAAATGGTTTTGCATATCTATTTGATTGTTCATGGATATATTTTGCAAACAGCTCCTTACCCACTCCACTCTCACCAAGAAGCATGATAGTTGCATTACTGTTTGCTGCTCTTTTTAAGATCGATAAGATTTTTTCCAAAACAGGAGAGCTACCGTAAAATTTCTTTCTTCTGTCACTTCCCTTTTTTCTTCGTTCAACTTTGACTTTTCTTGTGTCCTCCATTCCAACTCGTCTATCTCTTCCCTCATATCGGTTATCATTTGCCTTGTTGATCTCTCTTATCTTGACATTTCTTCTGATAGCTTCAATTAAGTCATCTATTTCAAAAGGCTTTGTCAAAAAATCCTTCACTCCAAGTCTTAGTGATTCTACTGCTTTATTTAATGATGCATTACCTGTCATGATAATGATGTCACAATCAACTTCCAAAGCCTTTATAAACTCTAAACCATCCATCTTTGGCATATTGATATCTGTTATGATTAAACTAAAACTATTATCTATATTTTTTAAGGCTTCAATTGCATTCTTGAAGGTTACAATTTCATACTCTTTATAATCTTTGAGAGCAAGTTCAAGAGATTTTCTCATATTAATATCATCTTCAACTATTGCAATCTTCATAGCTTTCCTTTGACTATATTTAATCTATATAAATAATATTATATCTTAAGTTAATAAAATGCTAATTAAAGTGAAATATTTTGCTAACACTAATCCTATATACTTTCGATGTAATTATAATTTTTATAAGGAGGAATTATTATGAGTTTTATAGGTTTTATTATGTTTACGGCGATTTTAAGTTTGGTAGCAGTGGGGAGAGTAGTTGTAAAGTCTATTACATCACTCTTTAGTAAATGCAGACAAAATATACAAAGCCAATCATTCAACTACCAAAACTCTCTATCGGCTGCTTAATTTTTGCTAACCCATTTTTGGGTTAGTGCAATCTTTTTTTTATCATTTGTGCCAACTGATGAACTGACATCGCATAGTAAGCACTATGGTTATATCTTGTAATTACCCTAAAATTTCGAGCCGCTATCCAAAGCTCATCATATTTTGCTCTATTTAGTTTTATGAGTCGAATTTTTCTTCTGTATCTCCATCTAGATCTTGGGTTTACTCCCTTTAATCTTTTTAGATCATATAACTTTGTATAACCAGTTTTATATCTGTGAAATCTAGTTCCTCTATATCTTGCTCTTATAGCTACCTCTTCACCTCTTTTCCAACCATTTTTATAAAGATATTTTGCGATACTTCCTATAGCATCCACTGGATTTTGCATCCTTATCTTTCCATCACCATTGAAATCAACTCCATAATATTCATAATTACTTGGCATAAACTGCCCAAGTCCTATAGCTCCAAAGTGAGAACCCTTAACATTTTTTATATTGATATTGTTTCTAATACAAAGAAGTATCAATGCCTTTAATTCACTCTGATAAAATCTATTTCTTCTATTTTTGATAAATGAGAGAGTAGAAAGTGTATCAAAGACAGGATATTTACCCACATTTTTACCATAATGTGATTCTATACCTATAATTGCAGCTATGTACTCCTTTGGTACACCAAACTTTTGCTCCGCTTTTTCAAAAGCAGTTTTATACTTTCTAATAAAAGCAGCTCCCTCTTTAGCCCGCAAGGGAGTAACTTTAAGAGCCTTATATCTATCCCAAGCACCATAAATAGGATAGTGTTTTTTTATTTTTTCAGAACTACTTTTAACTATTGAGTGAAGCATAAGCCTTAATGGAAACTCTTGAATATCCACATTCTGAAATAATCCATCCAAAAATGCCGGCTTTATATTATACTCTTTTACCATACGAGCAATAAAATTTTTGGTCAATTTATTTGATCTAAAATCCTTTGCGAACAAAGAAGAACAAAATAAAAAGATCAAAATAATTATAGTCTTCAAATAGACTCCTAAAAAATTTTAGATTAGTCTATCCTAAATATATTAAATTAATTTAAATATATTATAAAAAGTTTTAATCTTCTATATCACCCTCTATATCCCCTTCTTCATCTATCACCTCTTTTGGACATCTAGCTATCGAAGATACTATATCATCTCCCTCAACTCTAACTACTATCACACCACTTGTATTTCTACCTGCTTTTCTAATACTTTGCATATCAACTCGTACCATCTTTCCAGTTGAAGTAAGAGCCATCAAGTCTTTATCCTCATCAACCAAAACAACACCAACCAAATCTTTGGTCTTAGGTGTAAGTTTCATAGCGATTACACCCTTTCCACCTCTTTTTTGTTCTCTATATTCACTAGCAGTAGTTCGTTTTCCAATACCTTTTTCACTAACAGTTAATATCTCTTCTTCTTCATTTCGTATAACTATAGCTCCAACTACTTTATCACCCTCTTCTTTAAATCTGATTGCAGTAACACCTCTTGCAGTTCTTCCAATCTCTCTAGCATCTGTTATCAAAAATCTTATACACATACCTTTTTGAGTAACGATAAATAGATACTTATCTTCTGGCAAGACGATCTTTGCATCGACTAACTCATCACTCTCATCTAGAGTAATTGCTCTTACACCTACTGATCTGATATTTTTAAACTCACTCAATTTTGTTCTTTTTACGATACCATTCTTGGTAAAGAAAGCCATCGATTTACTCTCATCAAAATCTGTAGTAGGGATAATAGCTCTTATCTTCTCATCAGCTTGTAGATTTATAAGAT
>CAZYJF010000018.1:0-12779 GCA_964647715.1 uncultured Sulfurospirillum sp.
TTGAAGTGAAAGATAAAGTCAAGATGGAAATGAACTATGTAAGCCTTGCACCTTTTCAAAAAAGGTGATCAGAACTTAAAAATGAAAAAAATGAAAAAAATTATATTTATGATTATAGTGTTATTTTCAATAAATGCTTTAGCAAAAGATATTCAAAAAGGAACGATAGAAATAGCTGGAAATATCTCTATGGGTGCTTCCATAAATGAGGTTAAATATGATTCTACAGGAAATAAAATAAAAACTAATTCTGTTAGCATGTCTCCATCCTTTTTATATTATATATTACCTAACATTGCTATCGGAACAGGTTTGAATTTTTATTATTCAAAAAGTGAAGAAGAAGGCTATGAAAACAAGTATATCAGCTTTGGGTTATTACCTAAAATAAAATACAATTATAGTATCAATAAAGATTTGAATTTTCATATGGATGCTAAATTATTGATGATGAGAGCTAACTTTAAGTTTTCAGATGAAATTTCAGACGAAACAAGTTTGTGGAAAAATATGACTGGCTGGGGAGTAGGTGCGGGATTTGACTATTTTATCAAAAAAGATATAGCTTTATCGTCAAAACTCAACTATACAAACTTGAATAACTCTCATTACAGCACTAATAATGGAAATGGTGATCAAACAGATATAAGTTTTTTTGTAGGGGTTGTTATATTGTTTGATAACATGATTGAGTAAAATGATTGAGAGGGTAATTTTATTATTTTATTAGAGGTCAAATACCTTTTCAAAACCATATGATGAAGCAAAGTGAAATTCTAAAAGACAAAAAAATAACAGCTAAAGAATTTGATAAAAAGTTTGATAATGGTGAAGATATGACAGAGTATCTCGATTTTTCAAATGCTATAAGATTAAAAGATGTTAAAAAGCTAAAAACAGAGACCAAAAAGGTCAATGTCGATTTTCCAGAGTGGATTATAGATGCTTTGGATAATGAAGCCAAAAAAATAGGTCTCACAAGACAGTCCATTATAAAAATGTGGATTGCCCAGAGGCTAAAAGAAGAAGCTAAACATTTACAGGCAAGTTAACAAACCGATAAATTACCTAATGGCAATTTATTGGCTATCTTTAATCGTTCATATACTTCTCATACCACATCTCAAAAACCAAAATATACCAAAGCATATCGATATTGACATATTCGTTGGAGTCGAGTTTTTTCATCTCTTTTTCTATGGCATTGAAGTTGAAAAATCCCTCTTTTTCGATTCTCTCTTTGGTGAGGTAGTGATCTAGCATTTGTCTTAAATCTTTGCTAAACCACTCAAACATCGGTATTCCAAAGCCCATCTTTGGTCTGTCTATCAACTCTCTAGGAACATACCTCTCAAGGATCTTTTTAAGCAGATATTTACTGGTGCCGTCTTTATATTTGAGCTCAAAGGGTACTCTTGCCATATACTCTGCGATTGTGTGATCTAGCAGTGGCTCTCTTCCCTCGATTGAGTTATACATCGTAGCTCTATCTACTTTGACAAGCACATCATCAACCATAAATCTGTGATAATCATAGATCATCATCCCTTGCATAGAGTGCTCTTCATCTCCTACACTGTAACCACTATCTTCTATCTCTATAGGCTCGTCCAAAATCTCTCTTAGTTCGTGATTTTTGGTGTTTTGCATCATCTTTTCATAAAACTCTTTGTGATTTTTGGACTTTAACAGTTCAAGAGTTTGGGTAAATTTATGCTCAAGATCTTTTCTTTTGATAAACTTTGATAAGAGTTTGGGATCAAGATGCTTTAGAGTTGAACTTGCAAATGCTCTTAGTGGATATGGTATTTTAAAAACCTTCTGCTCCAAACCATAAGTGTGCCAATACCTCTCATATCCGCAAAAGACCTCATCTCCACCATCAGCAGATAGGACGACTTTAGCTCCGTTTGCCTTTGCCACTTGACAGACAAGAGTAGTAGGGATACCGCTACTATCTCCAAAAGGCTCATCATAGATATCCACAAACTCTTTTAATATCTCTCCAGCTTCATCAGCACCCAAAAATCTCTCGGTGTGATCTGATCCTATATGTTTTGCCAACTCTTTGGCATAGGTAGCTTCATTATACTTCGCCTCTTTGAAGCCTATCGTAAAGGTTTTGATATTTCCATAGTGTTTTTGTAAAATTGCAGCAACTACACTACTATCAGTCCCCCCACTTAAGAATACTCCAACAGGCACATCTGCAACCATTCGATATTTACAAGCTTTTATCAAAATCTCTTCAAGCTCATCTAAAATCTGCTCTTCACTCTTATCAAACTTTGGCATCTTAAAAAACGGAATGATTGACCAATACTCTTTTATATCGATACTCTTATTCTCAAGACTGTAAGTGAGATAGTGCCCCGGTAAGAGTCTTTTTACACCCTCAAAGATCGATCTCTCGTTTGAGATATAGCTAAATTGCATATACTCATTTAGTGCATCTTTATTCACTTTTAGATCACTCTTATATGCCTTTATCGCTCTAATCTCACTAGCAAAGATAAGCTCACCATCATTGAAGTAGTAATAGAGAGGTTTTACCCCTACCCTATCTCTAAAGATCACCAACTCTTTGTTTTTTTGATCAAGTATTGCAAAGGCAAACATTCCTACGAATTTATCTACAGCCTTTTTGCCCCACTTGTGATATGCCTTTAAAACCACCTCACTATCCGAATCTGATACAAAAGAGTAGCCATCTTTTTCAAGCTCTTCTCTTATCTCCATAAAGTTATAGACTTCTCCGTTAAAGACCATCGAAAGCTCTTCGTGGTGCATCGGTTGGTGTCCGTGAGAGCTAAGATCAAGGATTGAGAGCCTTACATGACCTAAAGAGAACTCATCACTCTCAAATTTTCCATTGTCATCTGGCCCTCTGTGGTGTATGCTTTGAAGCATAGCATCCATCTTTTGGCTATTTTTAGAGTTAAATCCTACGATTCCACACATGCTTCAAGCTCCTTTTGGGTATTTTGCACCATCTTGGCTATTGAAAAGTTTTGAACTATTCGCTCTCTTGCCTTTTTCCCAAGATCATCTCTATTCATACTTATCATCTTCTTTAGCCCCTCATAAAGAGCCTCCTCGCTTCCACCTTCAACCATCACTCCAGTATCTCCAACGACAATCGATGAATCTCCCACATCGGTAGCGACTGCTGGTACTTCACAGCACATCGCTTCGGCGATAGAGTTTGAAAAGCCCTCTCCAAAGACAGATGAAGATACATAGATATCCAGACCGTTATAGAAGTCTGACTCCACACTTCCTCTAGCACCAAACCACTTTACTTTGCTATTTTGCTCACCAAGAAGCTCTTCACACTCTTTTTGGATCTGCTCATCTCCACCACCTACCACAAAGAGCCTCACTCTGATATCTTCGCTCATCAGTCTTGCCATTACTCGGCTTAAAATCGGATACCCTTTCATATGGTTTACCCTTGCTACAATTCCCACTGCTATATGATTTTCATCCAAGTTGTGAGCTTTTCTAAACTCTTCTTTCTCTTTGGAGGATGGTTTGAAGCGATCTACATCGATTCCGTTGTGAATCACGACTGCTTTACTGACATCATATCCCATATCTTTATAAAACTCCACCGAAGCATGGGAGTTTGAGATGATTTTATCGACCTTTGGTGAGAACTTTTTTTGGATAGCAAAAAGAGTTCTTGGGAACCAGCCATACTTTTTTAGATCCATATTTGATGATCTAAATCCCCAGACAACTTTCATATCTTTTTTCACAAAGCTTCTAGCCCATAAAGAGTAGATATTCATCTCTATAAGATAGGCATATACGATGTCGATCTCATTTTCATTTAGAGATTTGATATACTTTTTCATAAAGGAGATGTTGTCATATCTACTTTTTTTATCGAGATTGACAAATTTCACTCCATCTATCGCTTTTGCCTCTTTGTCCAAATCTCTCTCATACATCACATAGATAGTAACTTCATATTTTGATTTATCTATATGTTTGGCAAGTTCTAGAAACTGTCTCTCCGCCCCACCGATATCAAGTGCTCTAATCGCCAAAGCCAATTTTATTTTACTCAAACTCTATCCCTCTACATGCTATTTTAATCTAATATCGGCAATTGAGCCATTTGATTAATCACTTATGAAAACTCTTCATCTTTTTTGTAAAAATAGTAGATACTATATGATACCAGTGCCAAGGTCCACCAGTAATCTTTGTGGTGGAGTGATGGGATGGTAAGGCTCATCAAGACAACTGAAAGCGATCCCACATAGAGCCAGAAGTGATCTGAAGAGTATATCTCCTTTCTTTTTGTAGTAAACAAAGATCCGATAAAAAACAAAAATGCCAAAAATGAAAAGACTCCAGACTCTGCAAAAACTTTGATAAAGTTATTGTGAGATGGATAAGCCTCTTCTGGTAGATAGTCATTTATATAGTGATAAGAGACTTTTGGAAACTGAGCAAATCCCACACCCAAAAAGAAATTCTCTCTTATCATATCTCCTCCAGCTTCCCAGATGATAAATCTTTGATGCATCGTTCCCGTACTCTTACTTCTTTCTTGCAATCCTTTTACAGCAGTTGAGTTACTCATATACCAAGCACCACCGACTCCTATACCGATGACTAAAAGAAGACCCCATAAACCTTTTGGTGTCGCAATAGCACTCATAATCTCTTTGAACTTTACAAAAAATATCAAGATAGTCAATGCACCTAAAACTAACAAAGATGACTTTGAACCAGCATATATGAGAGTATATATAAAGAGCAATTCACTAGCTATCAAAAATATCCAGTTTTTATTCTGCTTAAAGAGATAATAGGTAGCAAACATAGTTGGCAGAAGCTGGGCAGCAAAGTCATTTGGGTTGTCAGTTCCTCCAACTCTTCTAAATGTCCACTCTTCATAAGGATCACTGTTTGCTGCGATTATGGATGAGACAACAAGTGAGAACCAGATCATATAAAGTAAAAGGTTGAAGTTTTTTGTATATGTAACATAGACAAAAATAACAAAAAACGATAACATCCTCATAATCGAAACTGTAATCATATCAGTGATATACATATGATCTTGCTTCACAAAGTAAGTGATGACAGTAACCAAAGCTGTTATAAATAAAAAAAGAAAAAATGCTTTTACAGGTCTCGTTTTGGGTTCGCTTAGCATCTCATACAACTCTTTGGCATGGGTAATCACAAACAGACCAAATGCCAACTTAATAATAGACTCACCTGCATACTCAGTTGCAGTGGCATCATTAAATGAGACAAAAATGAACAAAAACAGTGTAAAATATTTTATGTATTGAACTAGCACCTATAAATCCTCCTATTTATCATATCACAGATCGTTTTATCTCTTTTTTTCAACTCTCTCTAGCACTATCTTAGCAAAATAAAACTCTACTAAAACCATAGAGAGATTTAATCCCAAAAATCCAATGATTGGTGAATGCATCAAGATAGTATGTACCCAAACAGCTACAAGTATCAATCTAATGATATTTAGTTTTAACTCTAGATTATTAAAATTAAAAGTTTTGGAGAGCAAAGAAAACATTCCAAGATATGCACTCGCTAAATAGCTCTCTACCAAGATAAAGACAAATATCGCAGTATCCACACTCAAATATGACGGCTTAATCAGATAAACAAACAGTGCCATCAAAAAAGAGAACAACAGTGAACCTAAGATAAAAAGATACTTGTATGAGAACATTTTTTTGATATAGAGTTTGATTTCATCCGTGTTTGATATATTAAACTTTGAGATAAGGTATGATCTTATAGATACCGATAAGACTATAATCATCCCACCAAAACTTGTCGCATAGCCAAGCTCTGCAAGAAGTTTTGTAGCATTTTGCTTTGTAAGATAGAGTATGGGATAGCGACTCGTATATACATAAAGAATAGATATGAGATATGTAGTTAGTGCAAAGAAGAGTATCTTTTTAAATCTTGTAAAAAATATTCTTTTATGAGTTTTGTTCGAGCTAAAGTTAAAAGCCTCTTTTAACGAAGTAAAATCGTATCTTAGGTTATAAAAGATGATAAAGATAAAAGGCAGTATAAATAACATCAAATAGATCTCATCTAAACTAAAGCTCTTCTTAGAGATAAATATATATGCCAAAAATGCGATCCTAAGAAGTGTTAAAATCACAGCATTGTAAAAAATCATATTGATCTTTTTGTTTGACAAAAATATATTTTTGAAAAAGACCCAAGAAAGTACGGCAAATGCGGACAAATATATATAAGTCCTATCCAAATCGATATGATTGACACCAAAAAATTTATCTAAAAAATCCCCAAAGAAAGTTTCACTAAAGAGAACCATCAAAATAAAGATGATGATCTGCATAAAAGCATTGATATATTTGGTCGTATCGTACAGTTGGTTATATCTTAGATAACTAGTTACTACTCCAAACTCAAAGACAAAAGAGAGCATCATCACTATATTTAGTGCTGCAGAAAAGTTTGCCATAGATTGAAGATTTAGAGTATAAGGTATCAAGAGTACTATTATGTATGTAGAAAAACTATATATCAAACTTGAAAGAGTATATAGCATCCCTGGATTATGAAGCAAGGATTTTATCTTTGATAGCATTAAGCACCTTTTTGTCTTTTAAATACTATCGGTTATTTTACTATAAAATTTAAGAAAGTTTATATATTGGTGAGAAACTTCGCAAATAAATGCGAAGTCTTTGTGTTAAAACTATCCTTTGATAGATAGAACTTTAACTCTTGTATGCTCTCTTCTAAAACCTTTTTTCAGTTTAGAATCTTTTCTTCTTCTTTTTTTGTAGATAATGACTTTTTTATCTTTTCCGTGAGAAACAACTTCTAACTCAACTTTTGCCCCTTTTACAAATGGGGTACCTACATTTAGTTCTTTATCGCTTACAGCTAGAACCTCTTCTACGACTACTTTGTCTTTCGGGGAAGCGTCAAGTTTATCGAGATTTAAATAATCTCCCTCTTGAACTTTGTATTGCTTTCCACCGTTCTTAATGATAGCATACATTATAAATGTCCTTGTATAAAATTAGATTAAGACGCGATTTTATCTCTTTTATCTTTAAATACTTATTAAATATCAAAATACATACTCAGTATCAGCGACAGCGATAGCATCGATCTCTATATCAGCTCCCTTTGGAAGCTCTTTGACAGCAACTGTACTACGAGCAGGAAAACGATTTGTAAAAAACTCTCCATAGACTGTATTTACAGCTATAAAATTATCCATATCTGTTAGATAGATCGTTGTTTTTATGATGTGGTTTAGATCACTTCCTGCTTTTTTTAATACAGCTTCAAGGTTCTTTAACACTTGTCTTGTCTGCTCTTTTATATCTCCTTCAATCATCTGCCCATCTGTAGTTAAAGGGATTTGTCCTGAAGTATAAACGATATCTCTAACCTTGATAGCTTGTGAATATGGACCAATTGCCGCTGGTGCTTCGTCTGTTTGAACTCTTTTCATATGTAATTATTCCCATCTATTTAATTTTTTATTCAATGTTTGCAAATTATAACCAAAGATTTTAAATTAAATATTATTTTAAAGTTCTTGTTATATAATGTAAATAGATTTTAATCAAATGGAGTAGTGATGAAAAAGTTTATGAGTGCGTTGGCGATCGTGACATCTTTGAGTGCTGTTGCACAAGCAGATGGATTTTTGGACTATGTAGGTCTTGGTGTAGCACTTCAAGATTTAGATAGCCCAAATTTTGACAACGGAACAGCTGTTGTCTTGACAGGTGGAAAGAGTGTCTATTACGGTCTTGGTATGGAGGTAGAGGGAACTACAAGTGTCAGTAAGATGGAAGGAAAATTCAACGGTCTAAAAGATGATGTTGATTTTTGGTCACTTGGAATGTATAGTACATATGTGTGGAAATTGGGTAATTTTCACATCAAGCCAAGATTAGGTGTGATATATAGAAATCTTAAAACGAAGATCGATATAAAAGCACCAAAACTTCCAGTACAAAACACCGTGTATGAGCCTACCGATATAAAAGGACTTGGTATGAGTGCAGGTATAGGTCTTAGTTATGAACTTGGAGATGGATATAATATCTACACCAACTACACAAGAATAGAAGATGAGTTAGATCACTTAACTTTTGGAGCTGAATTTAAATTCTAGCTCTATTTGTGCCAAAGAGTTTTGGCACAAACTTTAACTATCACCCTTTTCCAAGTTATATAGGTGATTTGTAGCTTGGACATATCCGTCAACTGAACCACAATCAAACCTCTTACCTTCAAACTTATATGCTAAAACCATACCTTTGTTTGCAAGATGTAAAAGTGCATCTGTTATTTGAATTTCTCCATTTTTTCCTGGCTTTGTCTGCTTGATAGCATCAAAGATATCTGGGGTTAAAATATATCTTCCGATGATTGCCAGATTTGTTGGTGCTTCATCAGCTTCAGGTTTTTCTACCATATCAGTGATTCTGTAAACACCATCTTCCATCTCTTTTCCATCAATCACACCATATTTGTAAACCTCATCTTTTGGTACTTCCATGATAGCTACAACAGAACATCTATATTTTTCATTTAGAGCTATCATCTGCTTTAAGACTCCATCTCCATCAGGATTGATACAAAGATCATCAGCCAAGATCACACCAAAAGGCTCTCTTCCGATAAGTGCTTGACCTTTTAAGATAGCATCTCCAAGACCTTTCATCTCAACTTGTCTAGTATAAGTAAATGTACATTTTGTGATAAGTGTTCTAATCTCATTTAAAAGATGCTCTTTTGAAGTTCCTTTTATCTGATTTTCAAGCTCATATGAGATATCGAAGTGATCTTCAATCGCTCTTTTACCACGACCTGTTATGATGGCCATCGTATCCATTCCAGCTTCTACTGCCTCTTCCACACCATACTGTATCAAAGGCTTAGTCAAAATTGGCAACATCTCCTTTGGCATAGCCTTTGTTGCAGGCAAAAATCTAGTTCCATAACCAGCAGCTGGAAACAGACACTTTCTAATCTTCATTCTCTCTCCTTTTATATTTTATCCATAAAGTTTCGTATGCTTTTACCTCTACAAAATCACCCTCAATCTTACAATCGTCTATCAACTCGTAAAGCTCATCTGTAAACTCAGGTAATTGGTAGGATATCGACATATCAGAAAAATTATTTATTGTTAATATGCCAAAATTACTCTTTTCTTGGAAGCGATTTAGAACAAAAAGTGAATTTGGTGCATCATATGTTTCAAAATTACCATATGGATCAAAAGATGGCTCATTTTTTCTTATCTCTAAGAGCCTTCTATATTTCTTGAAGATCAAATTTCTTAAACTCCCCTCACTCTCTAACTCTTCACTTAAAAACTCATAATTAAACTTTTGACGATTGATTGATCTTAAAACTCCTGTACTTTTAACAGCATTTACATCACTAACTGATCCTACAAGTGAGTGAAAATATATCCCTGGAACTCCCGGCATAGCTAACTTTAGAGCTTGGATGAGCATAAATTTTTTAGCTCTTACTTTAATATCTTCATCTTTTTTGGAGATGATATCTATGTAACTTGCATTTAACTCATAAGGAGATTTATACCCATCTTCCATAGCCCGATAGGATACATATCCACCATTGTCCTCTACAAAATCGATTACTCTTTTTATCTCTTTTGGCTCAAGGATATCACTGACTGGTCTAAGCCCACAACCATCATGACTAGCTATAAAATTAAAAAAGCAGACCTTGTCACTTGGAAGAACTAAACTATCTACCCATGATTTTAGTTTTGAAGTATCAGAGCTTAAGAGAGTGTGAGCAGCAAGTGGTGGAAGAGCGAAATTATAGACCATCTGTGCCTCATCATCACCACTCCCAAAGTAAGAGATATTCTCTTTGTGAGGGACATTGGTCTCTGTTATGATGATGACTTCTGGAGCGATTTTATGTATCACATCTCTCATCAGTTGTATCGCTTCGTGAGTTTGAGGCAGATGAATACAACCAGTTCCTATCTCTTTCCACAAAAAAGCGATGGCATCAAGTCGAATGAGTTTAGCTCCATTTTGTACATAAAAAAGAAGTACATCTAAGATCGCAAGCATCACATGAAAATTTGCATAGTTTAGATCAACTTGATCTTTTGAAAATGTTGTCCAAATATATCTACTCTTATCATCTTTATCTTTATACTCATGAATTAGTGGCAATGCCCTTGGTCGTACAACCTTTGAGAGATCAACCTTGGGGTTCACCTCTATAAAAAACTCTTTAAAGTTTGGATCGTTTTGCAAATAGGCTTTAAACCAGTATGAATACTGGGATATGTGGTTGATTACCCCATCAAACATCAGTCTGAAATTTTTAGAGAGTCTTTCTATATCATCCCATGAACCCATTCTAGGAGATACATCCTTATAGTCAATCACAGAAAAACCATCATCAGATGAGTATGGATAAAAGGGAAGAATATGGACTGTGTTTATTATCTCTTTTAGATACTTTTGAAGAAATCTCTCAAGTGTTTGAAGAGGTGGCTCATCGGCTGTGACAATTTGATCTGCATAAGTGATTAAGATCACATCTTTTTGACTCATCTTGTAGGGTTTTGAATCAATTTTGTTTTTATACTTTTCTATTAGATTCTTAATCTTTTTTTCAGCTTCTAATGCTTCATCCTTATCATATAGACAAAGCAACCTCTCTAAAATCGACTTTTGTTTATAGCTTAGATCACAACTCATCTATTATCCAACCTTACCGCCTTATTGTAGTAGTATGTGAAACTTGGCAGAACGCTTCTGACATTTGTCCATGCAGCAAGTGAAGGTACACCCATAGGATCACGGTTGAACTCTTCATTTGCCTCTCTTAGAGCATCTACAAAACCTCTGATCGCTTCTATTTCACTCTTTCTTGAGTATTTTAATCCATTTACCTCAGATACGGCTGAATACTGCTCAATAGCTCTTCTTGACTCCTCATAGTAGGTGGTCAAAAGTGCATTAAACTTGGCACTTCCAAAGCTCACTCCTGATTGCGACATAATCCTAAAGATAGTCTCAGCTATCTCTTTTGCCATCTTTGATACACCGCTATTGCTGTTTTCTCCCATCTCTTGATGCTTATGCTCATAACTCTCCATGATCTCACTCTGACAAATCCTCTTTTTTGAGGTGTTGTTGTAGATTTCTGAAAGTGTAGAGACTTCTAGTCCCCAAGTAGGTGATATCCTGATACCACGAGCTAGTGATCTAATAAATGCAAACTCACCAGAGAGTGCATACCTAAAAGATGACATATAATCAAGATATCTACTTTTACCAAAAACCCTCTCTATGGATTTTAAAAGAGGTGTATAAAAGAGTCTTGTAGCTCTTCCATGAAGTTTATCGGTAACTCTTGAG
Organism: uncultured Sulfurospirillum sp.; assembly: GCA_964647715.1. Classification (GTDB taxonomy): domain Bacteria; phylum Campylobacterota; class Campylobacteria; order Campylobacterales; family QNZT01; genus QNZU01. The sequence continues at coordinate 11,433 of CAZYJF010000018.1, forward strand.
TAGTAACCTTTGTTAAACTCAAAGTCAAATGCAGGGTGAACTATCGGATAAAAGAGTCGTGCTGGTATCTCTCTAGTGTAATTGACGATATCACAATCGTGCAGTGCGATAGCATATGCATTTGAATCAGAGAGAACATAGCCTATCATCATCCATACATTTAATCCCTTTCCTTTGATATCGGTACTTTGAAAACCAGCTTCATCAAGCTCCTTTTTAAGCTCCATAACTCTTGGACCATCATTCCATATAACATCAACAGGAGTTGGCAAAACTGACATGATCTTCTTTACCTCTTCAAACTGCTCTTTATTTGCAGCATCTAGTCCTAAAACTATCTTGTATAGATACTTGACATGCTTTAACTCTTCAATGATATTATGCATAGCTGGAGTTTCAAATTCACTATATAAAGCAGGTAAGATCAACACCATATTTCTTCTTTGGGAGAGTTTTTGTAACTCTGCCTCCATATCTTCTACACTTCTATTCCCTAGTCTTGGGATTGTTGTAATCACACCATTTTGAAAAAAATCTGACATATTTACTCCTTCAAAGCTATCATTATGTCCATCACATTGGTTCCACTATCGCCTGTTTTTACCAAAGAGTCGTGTTTTAAAAGATAGTGATATGAGTCGTTGTTTTTTAGATATTCATCGATACTCTCATCAAGATCACACATCTCTACCACCCCACCGGCTGCATCGCTGTTTCCATCAATACCGTCACTTCCGGCAGATAAAAAGCAAAAATTCAAATCTTCTCTCATCTGTTTCAAAACCCATAGACTTAGCTCTTGATTTCTACCACCTTTGCCATCTCCTGATACTTTAACAGTACTCTCTCCTCCAAAAAGAAGCAGATCATATTCCAAGTCAGCCACACTCTTTGTGATTTTCTTTGCAAGAACTTTTACATCACCAAAAACTCTATCGCTTACAACGAAAGATCTCATATTTAACTCGTTAGCTTTTTTTGAGATAGCTTCGAGTGCAACTTTGTTTGAAGCTACGATAAAGTGATCAATCTTTTTGCAATCTTTTTTATCTTGCTCTTTAGATAAAGCCTCTTTTATATTAGAATCCAAGCTATCCCACAAAGAAAACTTTTTTAAAATATCTTTTGCATTTTGCTCTAACTCTTCATAGTACAAGGGAGCTGATCCTATGGTACTTAAATCATCTCCTACCACATCGCTTAAAACCAAGACTACACCATCACACTTTACATATTTTGCTAATCCACCACCTTTGATTTGTGAGAGAGATTTTCTAACTACATTCATCTGCTTTATATCCATTCCAGATTCTAGCATCAAAGAGGATATCTTGATAAACTGATCTA